>SBBK01000053.1 GCA_005240025.1 archaeon | reverse complement strand
CTGGTTTACGGATTAGGTGCAATCCATTGTATCACGCAACAACAACCTCTTGAATAGTTAGTAATTATCATGTTTGAGTGAAGTATGATCAATTCCAAAATTATATTATGCCAATGCATGCGATATTGTCGAAAGCAGAACCCGGAATCAGATTTGCATCAAGGCCGGCACCAAAAATATCCAAGACAGTTTGGAAAAAAATACAACTTTTCTGATATTAATTTTGTTAAAAATAATCTTTCAGACTCTATCATAACTTTAGACTATGCAGTACGGAATCTTACAGAACATCAAACTCCAATGAACCTGTATGTGTATGTTGAGGATATTGAAAAAACAACCGATTTTCTAAAATCTAATGGATTTAGTCAAGGCAGGATGGGGCACGTTATCATTTTACAAAAACAGCCAGACACATACGGTGGAGCAAGTATATCTCGATTGTGTCGCCAAAGGTGGACGAAGTACCCTGGACGCAATTGCAATTGAACTGGAACACAGCAGCAGGCTTGGCGTGCGGGGAAAATTTGATATGGATGGCATCATCAAAGTCCAGGACGATCTGCAGGTTTCAAATTGAAAAGACTGTTAAACGAGGCACTGCAGATCACCAGAGAACTGGATGATGTTGTTTTCATAGGTGCACCTGCAATACATCTGCACACAGGACACACAAGGGATTCCAGGTATATCGATTTTATCAGAGATCGCTCTCTGACTATATGATATCAAGAGGCTACCGGAAATTCATGACTGGAAAACAACCATGGTTCACCCCACGGGGAATTAAAATCGATATCTATACGGGCAGTATTCCGGGCGTTACTTTTGACGCAATTATAAAAAACTCAAAGACAATCACGGTGGGAAACAAGGGAACTCTGAGAATACTTGGTTTGGAATCCCTAATGGTGGCAAAGCACACCGCACAAAGAGATCAGGACGCCAGGGATCTCAGAAACATTGCAAAAACCAAACTGGATATTGACTGGAATGTAATCCAATCAATTACTGGAGGCGAGTTCAAGACTAGTCTTATAAAGAGAGAACTGGAGTTTCTGGCAAAGACATGACTGAAACAATGAATGCACTATACCTTGATGGAACAAAAATCCTGCTCAATCAAAGCTATCCGCTACCGGAAAATGACACACTCATCAAAGTTCATCTTGCCGGAATATGCGGGACAGATCTTGAAATGATTCGCGGTTACATGTCATACAAGGGAGTGTTGGGACACGAGTTTGTCGGCATCATTGAAAAATCAGACGACTCCAGTCTGGTAGGCAAAAGAGTGGTGGGAGAAATCAATGCAGGTTGCGGAAACTGTGAATACTGTTCAAAAGGACTTGACAGGCACTGCCCAAACAGGACAGTTCTGGGAATCTACAAAAGAGATGGAGCCTTTGCAGAATATCTATCGCTTCCAAGAAAAAACCTGCACCAAATTCCAGATTCTGTTTCGGATAAGCAGGCAGTCTTTGTCGAACCCCTGGCTGCCGCATTTGAGATAAAAGAACAATTGCACATAGACAGGGACAAAAAAGTAGCAGTAATTGGAGACGGTAGACTGGGCCAGCTGGTGGCGCGCGTGCTAAATCTAAATCATAAAAATCTTGTCTGTTTTGGAAGGCACGAGAAAAAACTCGGGCTGTTGCAAAAAATTGGAATACAGACAAGAACTAAAATAGAATCCACAGACGAGCACTCATTTGATGTAGTCGTAGAGGCAACAGGCAGCGAAAGCGGCTTTTCCGATGCAATCCGACTTGCAAGGCCGCGTGGAACAGTGGTGCTAAAATCAACAATCACAAAAAACAGACCCGATTTGGTTCCCGCAATAATAAATGAAATCACAATTATGGGTTCCAGATGTGGACCGTTCAAACCGGCAATCGATGCATTGGCATCTGGTCTCATATCGGTAGATGATCTGATCAGCGCAGTTTATCCGCTGACTGACTATCAAAAAGCCTTCGATGAGGCCGCAAACTCACAAAATCTGAAAATCCTGTTACAACCCTGATCAAAAAATCCCGTACTTGCTTGACTCCATTTCCTCTTTTATTGCAAATTTGATCCTGATGTCTTTTTGTTCCATTTTCTGGCCAAGCCACGAAAGGAACTTTTTGTCCAGTGTCTTGCCCTTTAGTCTCTGAAAGTCTGCCCCCAGCTGGTCTGCCAGCTTCTGCACAAGGCTATCCCTGACAGATAGCACGTAAAAATGCCATCCAAAGGCAAATTCTGAATCCGTTACCACAAAACCGTCGGTCTCATGAACCATCTCTTCGACTAGTCCAAGTGTTTTGATAATCTCCTTGCTTGTCTTGTCATAGTCTGTAGCAGATACGTTGATGTTTATTCTGCCGCTCACTAGAAGAGTTTAACATCAATATGATAAAAGTTTTTTAATTTTTGAGGTGGTGCCCAACCTCGATATTAAAAAAGTTCTGCAAAATCTCCATGTAACTCTTGACTGGAGGCGGAACCTCCTGCGTGCAGGAAAGGCCAAGGTTCCTTGCATTAATCCAAATCATTATGCTCTGCAAAATGGTAAGAAACCTGTCGTTTCCTGCCTCGGGCGAGCCAATTGCCTTGGTATATCTCTCGGCAAACTCCCACGCGGTAGTAAAGTCAATGCATTCCGTATCAAATATCTTCACCAGCTGCTCTTTGAGCCTGGCCGGCCTGAAGGGAACCTCGTGTATGAGATATGGGAAGCTTACCGTGGCGGGCAGAATGCCTGGCAGTGGATCAAAAATCGTAATTATTCTTACGCCCGACTTGAGCTTTGCAAACTTTTCAGTCATTTTCTCAACTGTCTTGATGTCAGAAAACCAGAAAAGAATAACGGTGGCATCTGACAGATCTGAATCCAATATATTTTCACATCTGAGCTCGATATTTTTTATACCATCTAAACTCTCTTTTGCCTGTGCGATTTTTTTCCTGCTCACATCCACTCCCACTGCTTTTCTTGCAAACTCTGCTGCAATCGCAAGGCCGTTTCCACTGCCACAACCAAGATGGAAAAAAACATCCTTTTTTCCAGGCTTGACAAGATTGAAAATCTCTCTTATGGAATGGTCAGGCAGCTGAACGTCCTCACCAGACATTATGTCTGGTGGCAGGGACGAAAGATATTCCTCGATTTTCACACCATACCATAACCCGAGAAATTTATAATTCTTAGACTGTGTTTTTGCTCACTCTCTAATGTTTTCAAGTGTAGATACTGCCTGCCAAAGGGTCACCCTGACATAAGATGGCAGGTTTGGGTCCTGTGTGATGTCATCTAGCTGACTTATGGCATTGGCTGCACGGACCGACATTGATTCCGAATCACCTTTGAGGCTCGCAATAAGGTCGGTGAGGGATTTTTTGATGTTCTTGGGCGTGGTGTAATTTGCGGCAACCTGCGTTAGTGTCTGGAGCGCTTGCTCGTATGATTTCTGATTTTGAGCTTTTTTGTCAGTCATGCCTGATTCGTTTACTGGGGTGCCTGCTTTAAAATTTACACTTCAACAAAAATGGTGCCTGCTTCTACGGTAATTTTGTAGGATCTGAGGTCCCTTATCTTTGCCGGGAACTTTTCCAGCTTGCCGCTCTTACAATCAAACTTTGCTCCATGCCATCCACACGTTATGGTGGTTCCATCGATGGTTCCCTCTGATAGACTTGCACCGGAATGGGTACAGGTATCATCACATGCGTAAAAACTCCCGTCAACATTTGCAACAAGGATGTCTCTGCCGTCAACTGTGGCCTTTTGCATTTTGCCCTCCGGAATTTCGGATGTCCTGCCAACTGCGATTCTGCCCATATCTGGCTCAATTTGTTCTGATTATTCTACCTTCCTCACTGTGTTTTCCAGCTTTCCAAGGCCCTCGATCTCCATCTCGATCTTATCCCCGTCTTTGAGAAATGCCACGCCGGGATTATTTAGTACGACTCCTGCCGGAGTGCCTGTTGCTATTATGTCGCCTCTTTCCAGCGTCATCACGCGACTCAGCTTTGAGACAATAGAAGGAATTTTTATGAACATGTTGTGCGTCGTCGAGTCCTGTCTGAGCTGGCCGTTTATCTTTGTGACTAGTCTGAGGTTTTGCGGGTCTCTTATCTCGTCTGCGGTCGTAATCCATGGCCCACACGGTGCAAATGTATCAAACCCCTTTGCGCGACCAAACTGCTTATCCTGCATCTGAATGTCTCTTGCAGAGATGTCGTTGAAAACCATGTATCCAAAGATTGCCTCCGCTGCGTCTTTTTCATCAACGCCTTTGCAGTTTTTGCCAATTATGAGGGCAAGCTCGATTTCATAGTCAAGCTCCCTGACAAAATTTGGGCAAACGATCTCAGAACCTGTACCTGTGAGTGTGGTTCTTGGAATAATCACTATTACGGGCTCCGTGGGAGGTACAAGTTCTTGCTCTTTTGCGTGGTCCATATAGTTGAAGGCAAGGCAGATTATCTTTGGGGGGTTTGGAATGGGCGCCAAGACCTTCACATCAGACAGATTGACGCTGTATTCGAGGCTGGGTTTTTGGGACATTACCTCCTCATACCAGCCGTCAAAAAGAAACTCCTTGATGCTGATGGGTATTGGTATGCCTGTCTTTGACATTATCTCTTCTTTTGTTGCGATTTTGTTGTTTTTTATAAAACCATATGTCTCCTTGTTTCCAACTAAAAACCTGCCTATCTTCATGTACCTTCACCTGTGTGTGTAAATCGCCTGCAGAAGGGAGTCCTTCCTACAATAACCAAACCTGACAAACTGGATCTCGACCCCATCTTTTAGCTCAGAATAGTAAGGCTCACTAAAAACGTTCAACTCCTCAAGACTTGATTCATTGAACTGCTCTCCAAAGAAAAGCTGGCTTGGAACTAGGATCTTTATCTTTTGTGCAGTCTTTTGCACGACCCAGTGTATCTTTGGAATGTCAGATGTCATCTCGTCACCCGCATACCGGGCAGTTGCCTGCGGCCCAAGTCCTGTTATGGAGACATTACCAAGTCCCATTAGCCTGATCTTGTCCCCCACCTTGATGTTTTGAAGATCCTCCTGTTCCAGGTAAACCCCCTCATCAAGCTGTATTGTTCTGGAACCCATCTCTTTTGTTGGGTGGTTTGGCACGGTAATGGTTTGCGGAAGGCCAACAACTTTGATGTTTGCCGGATTTTTTATCATGTTCAACCGAATGCTCTCGGAATCAACTATTTTTCGATTAAAGGATTCCAGCGTTTCAAAGGGAGCCATGGTGTCTGCCTTTGTGAATCCCAGTGACATGACAAATTTGCGAATTGCCTCTGGCCTTATTCCGCGCCTTTTTAGTGCCTCAAGTGTAGGAAGCCTTGGGTCGTCGTATCCTGAGACCTTGCCTTCTTCGATTAACGGCCTCAATACCCGCTTTGAGACGGGCATTCCCTCAAAACCGAGCCTTGAAAACTCTAAAACCCTGGGCTTTCTCATCTTCAAGGCATCCAAAATAGCATAATACAGCTCATTTCTCAACTCGTACTCTTTTGTTCTAAACGCATGTGTAACCCCGTCGATACTGTCTTCTACTGCCACCGCAAAATCGTAGCTTGGCCAGACTCGATACTTGTCGGCAAGTAACGGATGTTTTGTTTCTATTATTCGAAGCATCACGGGATCCCGCATTACTGTGTTTTCGGATTTTATGTCGCCCCGAAACCTGACTATTGCATCCCCCTGCTTGTATTTTGAAAACATTTTCTCCCATCTTTCCATGTTTTGCTCCACCTGGCCAAGACTGCACTTGCACGGTCGCATTTCCCTTCTGTTTGCAGAGATGGTCTCCTGCTTGCAGGTGCAGACATAGGCAAAATTGCCGCCCAGAAGCTCAACGGATTTTTTGTACAACAGCTCGATGTCATCAGACGTATTTTTTACCCTGTCAAATTTTATGCCAAGCCAGTCAAGGCCGACCTTTATTGCCGCATAATATTCCAGTCTTTCGGCCTCTGGATTCGTGTCATCAAATCTGAGAACAAGTTTGCCATCATACATTCTTGCATATTCTTCGTCAATTATCGCGGCCTTTGCATGTCCTATGTGGGGATACCCGTTCGGCTCGGGGGGGAACCTCGTTACCACGCTGCCGTGTTGTGCCCCTTCCAGCGGTGGGAGGCCTTCGCGTTCTTCCTTTTTTGGTTTTTCTGCCAGCAGGCCGGGAAATTCGGACTCGATTGTTTTTCTCTGCTGCTCCAAACCAAGATCATTTACAGAACTTACGACCAGGAGAATTTGCGGCATTATCTCCTTTACCCTGCTTCGGAACTGGGGCTCAGACGCCAGAATCTTTGCCAGCACTATTTTGTCCTGCGTTTTTCCGCCATGCTCCACTGCGTTTTGGAGCGCAATTTTTCTTATTTTGGTTGTAATCTCATCCAAACTTACAGGCTCCTCTTTACAACAAAATCCAGTAACGACAGGAGCTCGGATTTTGCACCTCCAGAATATACATCAAGGGCTCTTTTTGCCTTTTGCGCATACTGGAGGGCCAAACTTCTTACCTCTTTTTCTATTTTGAGTGAATGCATTGCCTGTATTGCCTCGCCTATCTCTTTTTTTGTGGCTGTCTGGTTCCCAAAAGCACTGAGGATCTTTCTTTTTGTATTCCGGTCGGATTTTTGGATAGCAAGTAAAATCGGCAAGGACTTTTTTCCTTCACGCAGATCATTTCCGACCGGTTTTTTTGTCACACTGGGATCGCCAAGTACACCTATGTAGTCATCAGTAATCTGAAACGCAACCCCGAGGTTTTTTCCAAATGACGCCAAGTTTGTAACATCGCTGTCTTTTGCCTTTGCACAAATTGCGCCCATTGCACAAGAGACCTCAAAGAGGGCAGATGTCTTTTTTTCTATCATGGTGATATAGTCTGCTCTTCGCGGAATTTTTTTACCTTCAGCCATCCCGATGTCTAGGACCTGGCCTTCACAAACATCGACGCAGGCCCTGGCCAGTCTTGATACGAGCTTGGCAGATGTTTTGATGTCAGGCACATTATCTGTCGAAACGGTTGCAAATGCCTTTGAAAACAATACGTCGCCTGCCAAAATGGCAAGGGGGATACCAAATTTTGTGTGTACGGTTGGCACGCCATGTCGCATCTCATCGTTGTCCATTATGTCGTCGTGAACCAGGGTAAAGTTGTGAATCATCTCTATTGCAGCTGCCGCAGGCATCGCCTGTCTTGCCGTTCCACCTAGCATTTGGCAGCTTTTTATAACCAGGTACGGGCGTAGGCGTTTTCCACCATGAACTATGAGGTGCGCAGACGCCAAATACAGCTCAGACGGCCTTCCATCAAGTTTGGCATCAAGATACCTGTTTACAAGCTTGGCATTTTCTGGTAAAGTTGACGTCAATTCATGATTCTCCAGTTGTTTGTAGGAAAGTGGTGTTGCAGGGGTTTTTCAAGCTTGCCTGGATGCCTGGCCCACAAATCAAATATGGGCCTGTGTTTTTGAATCATTTTTTTGTCCGACTCTGCGAGTAGATGCAGTGCCACTATCATCCATGGGCAATACGAGCCGGGGTTTTTTTGCACGTCTGTGAAAAATTCGTCACTACTTATCCACTTTGTCTCGCTTATCTCGTCTTTTACCAATTTCAGCTCAGACGATTCTGGCAGGTGCCCAATCAATGTGCCACAGACCTCATTCTCAGACCCTGTATCCCTGTATGGTACATGGTACTCAAATTTGAATAGATAGTCAAGGTTGCAGGATGCGCCAATCTCCTCCGGAAGCCTTCGCTCAGCAGACGAGACATATGTCTCGGACTTTCTTGGGTGGCTTGCCACCGTGCCATCCCAGTCTCCCGGCCAAAGCATTTTGTTTTGACTGCGTCTTGTGAGTAAAAGCCTTCCCTCCTCGTTGAATAGCAAAACAGTAAATGCCCTGTGCAGCTTGCCGTTTGGAAGGTGGCATTTGACCTTTTCCTCAAAGCCTATCGGATTATCGTTCTCATCAACCAAAATCAAAAGTTCTGTCATCTAACTGACCCCGAATACCGTTCCATCGAATCTGGCTTTTTGGACGGCGTCTGCTATTCTCTGTGGTTTGTTGCCGTTTACGAAAAACACCCTGAGCCCCATCTTTGAAATTCTTGTAGCTTCCTGTACCTTGCGTGCCATTCCACCTGTAACATCCATCTGGATCATCTCGATGGGGATCCTGTCACCCCTCATATGGCGAACAACCTTTTTTGACTTCAAATCAGAATATACTCCATCAACGTTTAGCACAAAAATTGAAAGTCTTGGCCGTAATGACCTGGCAAGAATGCTCATAATTCTGTCTCCTGACAAAATGTATGACTTTTTATTGCCACACCAGAGTGCATCGCCGTACGTCACTGGAACAAAATGCGACTGGGCCATCTTTTTTATCTCGGCAATCTTGCCTGGAATTGGTCTCTCCCCACTCATAAAGTCCGATGGGGGCAGACAATATGGGTTTAGCCCGTTTTTAGAAAGACAATCAAGAATTATTTTGTCTAGGTGCACCATCGAATTTTTGATTATTGATACTCCACGTATGTTGTATCTTGAAGGTTTTGTATGTATGTCAAACTTGACGGACCAATAATGTCCAAAGGAGCCACCGCCGTGCACTATAATTAATGGCTCTTTAATCTTCTTCAGCTGCTTGGCTATCCTGTCAACTTCAGCAATTCTGGGAGTAAGCGGCCTTTGTTTGTCTGTGATTATGGAACCGCCGAGCTTGATTAGGATCATATTTGACTTCAGAAAAACAGGTAGTTAAAAAGTATCGAGTTTACGACCCGTCATCTGTTTCGTGTTTTAAACCAATCATGTCTATCTGTGCCACAAAGCACTCATAATTTGAAAGGGCGTCAATTGCCCTGTCTCGGTTTGTCTCATCAACCAATGCGATAATACACCCTCCGTCTCCTGCACCTGTTATTTTGGCCCCATAAGAAACACCGTCTGCTGCTTTGATCATGGAATCAAGTGTGGCGTTTGAGACGCCTATCTGATGCCAATATGTCTGGTTTTGGCACATCTTTTGCCCCAGTGTGGCAAGATCGTTTTTTTCAAGTGCCTCAAACGCATCATCTATAAGATCTGATTCCTGCCTGCAGAGCAGCAAAAAAGTTTCCGGCCTGCTTTCTTTGAAACTTCTGACCTTTGAAACAACCTCAGTAGTAGAATGAACAATGTTCGAGTTGGCAACTACCAGCTGAAATCTCGGCACAGGTCTTATTTTCCTTGTTTTTCCGTCTTTGTTGTATTCCATCATCCCGCCGTATGCACAAATTGTGGAATCCGCCCCCGACGCGTTTTCAAAAACCGTTTTTTCTGCACCTATTGCAAGTGGCAAAATATCCTGCCTTGAGTGCTTGGCAAAAAGGCCCCAAAT
>SBBK01000092.1 GCA_005240025.1 archaeon | reverse complement strand
TATTTTGACGTCTTCGGAAAATCGCTGCCGTCAAATAATTCAGAATCTGTCAGCTCAAAACAAAAGGCGAATCCGAATATGCCACAGCATAAACGAGCTTGGCCAGACCCAAAGCGAGGTTCTCAAAGACCACCTAAATCACGGCAACTCTGTTTTGCTGTCTTCTTCGCTATGGGAGGGAGTTGATCTGCATGATGACCTATCAAGGTTCCAAATCATTGCAAAAACTCCCTATCCAAACCTGGGCGACAAAAGAACCCGTCTCAAGATGAACAAATTCCCCCTCTGGTACAAATCCCAGGCAATAACCAGGCTGCTCCAGGGCCTTGGGCGCTCTGTCAGGTCGGAAAATGACTGGGCAGTAACTTATGTTCTTGACTCTTCGGCATATGACCTGCTTATCAGATGCCATAATATGATCCCGCGGGCCTTTCATGATGTGTTGCTGTCAGGGGGCTTCCCGCAAAAATAAGCTCAAGCTCACTAGTGGTAAACGTGTGAAAAGATTATTATAATTTGACCAGACAAAACCATGCATGGCAACCGAACAATCACAAAAACTCATCACGGTAACGCCCAAGGCAGCAGAAAAGATCAAAGAATTCATGAAAGAAGAGGCCGAAAAGCCGGAATTTCTGCGGGTCTACGTCCAGGGCGGCGGATGCTCGGGCCTTTCCTACGGGATGGGGTTTGAGCTAAAGCCAGAAGAGGACGACACAGTAATCGAGGAAGAAGGCGTAAAAATGTTGGTAGACAGCTACAGCCAAGAACACCTCAAGGGTGCAAACATCGACTACATCGAAAGCCTCATGGGATCTGGATTTAAGATAAACAATCCAAATGTAACCAAGTCATGTTCATGCGGTCATTCCTTTAACACCGCATAAATCCGATTTTCTCATTTTTAGATCCTCGGCCCAGCCTGTACTGGATCGACTAGCGTAAAAATTTCATAAGCATTATATCTGTGATAATAAAATGACAGGCATTGATTACTAGGAGGTATATTTTCAATTGCCGCAATCAGGAATTGTCAAATATCACGTTAAGCTATCGTTTGAAGTTGACGGACTCGTTGAAAGGGCAGATATAATCGGAGCAATTTTCGGCCAGACCGAAGGTCTCCTGGGCCCCGAAATGAATCTCAATGAGCTCCAGCGAGTCTCAAAGGTGGGACGAATCGAGGTCACTACCACCACCACTACAAACATGACAAAAGGCGATGCGTTAATCCCAATGAGCACCGATGTGGATACCGCGTCTCTTATTGCTGCCGCAGTAGAAAGCATTGACAAGGTCGGCCCCTTTGACTGCAAGTTCAAGCTTGTTGCCATCGAGGATGTCCGGGCCACAAAAAAAGACGAAATCATCAAGCGGGCAAAAGAGATCAAGCAACAATGGGCAACAAAGACAATCAGTGAAGGTGAAACAATGCTAAAAGACATCCACGAGGGAACCTCGACTTCAGGCAAGCTCACTACATATGGAAGGGGCAAACTCCCATGCGGAGTCGGAGTCTTTGAAGCTCCATGGATTATCTTAGTTGAAGGCCGGGCCGATGTGATAAATCTGCTCAGGGCAGGAATTGACAACGCACTTGCAATTGATGGCGCAAGAATTGACGAGTCGATTAAGGACCTCTGCGACACAAAAGAAAAGGTAGTGGCATTTTTGGATGGCGACAGGGCAGGCGGCTTTATACTCAAAGAACTCAAAGGCATGGTTGATATCGATATAGTCCACAGGGCCCCAGAAGGAGTCGAAGTGGAGGAGCTCACACCACAGCAAATAGCCGACATTCTCAGAGATACAATAGAAGAGATGAAAAACCCCAAGCCAAAACCGGCCATCACTGATCCAAACGACAAGCCAATGGCAGACTTGGCAGGAAAGACATTTGCACAAATAAACGAAACCCTCGAGGCAGTAGGTCTGGATGCAAACAAGAGCGAGGTTTTCAAGGTTCCAATAAGCGAGCTGGTATCAAAACTATCTATCCAGTCCGGAATAAAATATCTGATTCTTGATGGAATAGTAACACAAAGGCTAGTCGACGGAGCAAAGCAGGCCGGAATCGAGTGCGTCATTGGACACAGAATAGCAAACCTGACAAACCGCGACGGAATAACGCTAAAGACATTTACAGAACTTGGCGTTGCATAAGACAACCCAATGTCCGAGCTGAAAATCCAGCACCTCGTAACCCTCACCGGGCTGCTTTCGCGTGGTGCAAAAAACAACTTTGTCCCAGTCACCACCACGTCTCTTGGTCAACAGATCCACAAATCCCAGCAGGCCGCATCACAACACCTTCTGGAGCTAGAAGAGGCAGGATTCATAGAAAGAATGATGTCCGGACGCAAGATATCCGTCAGGCTGACAAAAAAAGGATACGAGCAAATATCTGATGTCTTTAACCTGCTAAAAAACAGCATGGGTGCAGTAAACACAATTGAACTGGGTGGCACCCTGGTTTCCGGAATGGGGGAGGGTGCCTATTACATGTCACTCAAAGGCTACACAAAACAATTCAAGACAAAAATAGGATATGTTCCATTTCCCGGCACACTCAATGTGCGGCTCGACAAAAAAGAACATGTAGAAGCAGCCCGCCAGCTTGGCAGCAAGGAGGGAATCAAAATAGACGGTTTTTCTGACGGCAGGCGAACCTACGGGTGGGTCAAGTGCTACCCATGTACGATTAATGGCAAAATCGACTGCCAGCTGATTCTTTTGGAGCGGACACACCACGACTATTCCGTAATTGAGCTGATATCGGAAACCGACATTAGAAAAAGACTAGTTCTAAAGAACGGTGCCCATCTGGCAATAAAGATTCCAACCGAATAATTTCATAGACCATCAAAAGGCAGGAATCGGCATCCCCCCTTAAACACAAATAATTATCTAGTTAGAAGGTGAAAAAAGACCATTGCCAAAACCGAAGACAATTGAATCACCGCCACTTTCAGATGCAGAAATCCGTGATATAAAAAAAGCACTGAAAAGCAAAAGATGGAGGACCTGCGATTCAGTTCATGACCTCATAAAAGACCTCCACAATACCGCAGGACTAGGCCGATTCCAAAAGTAGAGCTCTGGCCAAAAGATGTGCAATCCGCAGCGGTTCTGGGACATGGCCCTGCAGGGTGAGACCGTTTAGAATTTTTTCCGCCTTCAAAACAGTGCAGCCTTCACACCTGACGTAGACTGGGCTCCCTGTATGCAACTTTATCTTTTGTCTTTTTTCAAGATTTGTGTATTGCTCCAGTTTTTTATCGAATCTTTTTGGAAAGTGATATTTTATTGCATCCTCAATGCCGGAAGAATCTTTGTAGGTCACAGCAATTACCGGCAACCCGACTTCGGCTGCAACCTTTTTTGGATCCACTATGTTGTACATTGAAATGATGAGCCCGGATATCAGAAGATAACTGATGTCTGGCCTCCCAAGCCTTCTGTACATCTTGACTATCTCGTCGGTCGCATCGTCGCCTTCCAGCGTTGTCTTTCCGAACACAAAACCGTCTATTACAAAATCCCTCCGCATGACTATTCCCGCAAGGACAGATTTTGCAGATTTTTGAGTGAAGCTTTCGGCTATTGCAAGGCAGCGCAATCCTTTTTTCTCGATGTGGAGCGGTCTCATTTTTTAGAAAAACTATTCCGCCGCATGCAATTTACAAACCATGAAGGGCCTCGCCGTACTCTTTTTCTATCTTTGAGCTAGAGAAATCTGGAATCGGGGACTGGAGCCTTGCCACCTTGACATTCAGGTTGATGTTCTTGCAGCCATCCGTGATGAACTTCTCCTGATGCACCTGATCATATCCAAGTGCGACTGTGTCCGGCCGCACAAGGTCCACCGTTTTGAAGATGTCGCCTTCGTTTCCAATCACACACAAATCCACCATCGAAAGCGAGCCGACAAGCTCCTGCCTGTGATCCTCGGTGTGCAGCGGTCTTCTTTTTTTCATCTTTACTGCGGTGTTGCCAGTAGCTACCACTACTACCAAAACGTCGCCCAGGGCCTTTGCCGAATTGAGGGTGTGAATGTGGCCCGGATGAATGATGTCAAAGACCCCTCCCGCAAGGACTACTCTTATGGCAGTTCTGCCAAACTCGGTCAGGGTGTCCTGGTTTTTTGAAATGAGATCTTTTTTTGCAAGGCCTGCCATTCTTTCCCTGATGTACTGTTCAGAGAGGCCCGTCTTTCTGACGCAGGCCTGAAGAGGCGGCTCCTTTGTTATCGAGCAGACATACAGGGTGGCTAGGATTTTTTTGTCGATGCTATCCAACCAGCTAACTATTCGTTCATTCTTTTTTAAGCTACCCTATCCGGGGCTCTATGCCCTTGGATATCCTCAGGGCATCTACTAGGCCATCCGCATACCCGATGCTGAGTATGGCAAGCTCGTCCTTTCCCTGCTCAAAAAACCGTTCCGCATCCCTGATGTATAGCTCAGCGTTCTGCAGCACCTCTGCAAACTCTGGTGCCTCCTTGTAGAGTGGCGCAATTTTGCCAAGGGCATCCCTTACCATGGGCACGTATTTTTTTATCATCTGCTCGGAAATCTTTTCTATTTTTTCCGAGTTGTCTTGGGGGGAGTCAAGACACTCTGCAAGGATCTCGACGGCTTCAGATTCTGTAAAGTGCATGCCTCCAGGAATGACAATGGAGTGTGGCGGATCACCAAAATCAAAATCCACAAGGCTTGAAATCTTGCCGGCAACTATCTTCTGCGTATCAAGGCCAACCCTTGAGGCAACCACCGCAAACGTTGATTCGCGTATGGCTTTTCTTGCCTGCTCTTTTTCGGCATCCAGGAGACTCTTTAGAGCGTCACCGGGATTCAAAAAAAAGTTCCTGTCCTGGTTGTATTCCAGCAGTACTACTGTGTGGTTTCCAAGCCTGAGGTTTTCAAAAATAGTATAGTATGCCGTAGTTGACGGAACGCCACTCATTATTGTAACTGTCTTGCCTATCTTGTAATAGTGTAGGCCGCACTCGCCGACAAGGGCAGTAACAGCAGATGATGCATGAACCGTTTCGGTTCGAATCTTTTGTCGCATTGCTCGCACCCGCAGCTCGATGTGTGTCGTGGCGATGTAGGGGTCGCCAAACGAAAGCAAAACTACGTTGCCTTTTTGCGCGTTTTGGAGTATTTCCCCTCCATCCTCGACAAGCCAGCGGGGGGCAGGTTTGAATGTTTTGGCCATCTGCCTTATTTTCTGCACATCCGACTCTGGCATCGGGCTTGTAAACTGCTCAAGGTATACAATATCTGCCACAGATATTGACTGTCTTGCCTTTTCTGACATGGAATCCACGCCAGCTATGCCAAGACCAACAAAGGACAGCATCTGCTCATCTTTTGGAGTCATGCAATCGCTTTAGATGGTGTAAAGTGTTTCTTAATACCTCGATTCCCCGCAGGTACTCACTCATCGAGACCCGCTCGTCAACTGTATGTGATGCATGGGGGTCGCCGGGACCATATGTCACAATGGGAATATTCCAAAGGGAGCCAACAATGTTCATGTCGCCTGTCCCCGTCTTGCGAATGAGTGAGGGCCTTGTGTGCTCTATGTCCATCACCCCAAGGGTAAATGCCCTGATCAGTGGCGAGTTCAGGGGGGCCTCAAAGGGCTCAGTCTCATCCAGTACGGAATACATCGCCTCGACTTTCTGCCTCTGGGAGATCTCGGTGACCTTGGAGGCGATCTTTTCTCCAACCATCTTGCAGTTCATGTCGACTGGGATTCGAATGTCAATTACTGTGTTGCATTCTTTTGGGGTGACGTTGTGGCTGTCCCCTCCCTTTATCTCGGTAATGGTGGCAGTCAAAAGCATCCCCCTGGATTTTCCATCTTGGTTTTCCTCTAGCGAATTTTTGAGCTCGGCTGCAAATCTGGCAGATTCCTCGATTGCGTTTTTTGCAAGCCACGGTGCAGATGCATGTGCGCTATCGCCAACGTTTACCTTGAGGTTTATTGCAATTCTTCCCTTGTATGCAATTGTGACATTTCGGAGACCGCTTGGCTCGCCAAATATCGCATAATCGATGTCCATCTTTTGCTTTGCCAGATTCTTGATGCCTGTTGCGTTTCCCTCCTCATCCACAGCTCCTACAAAAATTATCGTGCCGTTGTTTTTCTGGATTGTCGCGGCAGCAAGCAAAAGAGCCATGAGGGGGGCCTTGGCATCGGAGGCACCCCGCCCAAAAAGATAGTCTCCCTCCTTTCGGATCTTTATCTTTCCAGGGACTGTATCCATGTGTCCGCACAGCAAAATTCTGGGCGAGCCAGAACCCATCGTAGCTATGAGGTTTCCCACCTCGTCTGTGTGGATATTTTCAAATCCCAGGTCGTCGCACTTGTCTGCCAGAAATTCAGCCATCGGTTTTTCTGCAAGGGACGGAGTGTAAAGTCGGAGTGCTTTTTCCAAAAGCTTTATTGAAAATCTCGGAGTTATTGTAAATGATGCATCCATTTTTTAATTTCCTGATTTGACTGCGTATTCTAAAATCTTTGCGGCAATGTCCACACCAGTTACGCGGGCAACGTTTCTGTATTCGGTAGTGTTGTTTATCTCGTGTACTACCAGGCCCCTGTCTTTGCTTTCCATTAGGTCCACCCCTACTATCTGGCCCCTTACTGCGTCTTTTGCCTTGAGGCAGATCTCCTCAATCTCGCTTGTTACCTTGCAGACCTCGGCAGTCCCTCCAAGATGGGTGTTTGTCTTCCAGTTTCCTTCGGAAGAATTGCGATAAATGGCGCCGGCCACAGAATCACCTATTACTATTGCCCTTATGTCCCGGGGAGGCCTTTTAACAAACTCTTCCAGATAGTGAACCTGGTATATGGGATACATTTTTTCGCGCTCCTCGATTATGCCATCGGCAGCTTCCCTGCTGTTTAGCTTTGTCACCATCCTGCCCCAGCTTCCAACGGTCGGCTTGATCACCCTTGGGTATCCAAGCCTGTTGAGGGCCGCAATGGCGGATTCTTTAGAGAATGCAACTGTGACAAAGGGTGTCGGGATCCTGGCAGCCTGTAGCAGCATGTGGGTAAAGAGTTTGTTGCCGGCATAAATTCCTGTATACAGCGAGTTTATCACACTTGCACCCATACCTTCGAGGGCAGCGGTAGAATGGAGATTTCTATAATAGCTGACACATCGCTGCAGTACGGTGTGGTATGTGTTTTTTTTGTCAATATCTAATATGAGATTTTTACAATCAACCATCTCAATTTTGATGCCTGTTCTGTCTGATGCCTCGACAAGGGCCTTTTCCTCGACTCGGATGGTGTCGTAAAGAACAGTTATGGGGGTCACTGACCCCAGTCCTCTCCTACGCTCTGGGCAGGTTTTAACCCAAAACCGCCTGAAGATTTTGTAATCTCAAAACTTGCACCACAGTCTGGGCAAGTTACCAGCTCGCCCTCAAGGGCGTCCTTTGGAACTGAGATATCCGAATCGCATTCAGAACATTTTACCATGGTTACTCTTTGGTTCCTCTGGCGTCATTAATTATCTTTCTTTCAAGCTTGCCATCAAGGGGGATCTCAAGGAGGTCTCCCATTCGGAGGTTTTTAAGGCCAAGGGCCACTGCCTTTGCCTGCTCGTCGTTTTTATCCAGACCCAAAAGGGACATAAGGTATGCAGAACCTGTCTTTCCTGCCAGCTCGCCAAATACTATTCGGCGCCTGTTGCCTACAACCCGGGGGGGAATGGGTTCGTACGCTGCCGGATTTCTCAAAATTGCAGCCAGGTGCGTTCCTGCCTTGTGTTTGTATGCGGATGAGCCGACAACTGGCTTTGAGTCGTAGGGCTTGATTCCTGTATACTCCTCGATTAGTCTGGAAAGATCAGTCAGCATGTCGAGCCTAAAGTCGTTTGGGGAACGGTACAAATACGTCAAGGCGACTGCCACCTCGGCAAGGGATGGAATCCCGGTTCGCTCGCCAATCCCGTCTATTGTGGTGTGGATCTGGTCCGCACCCGCATCGACTCCGGCAAATGCATTGGCAACTGCAAACCCGATGTCGTTGTGACAGTGGACATCCAGCGGTACTCGTATCTTTTCCTTTACCATTTTGACAAAATTGAACATTCCCTTTGGCCTCATCACTCCCACTGTGTCCGGGAGGCTTATTCTGTCCACACCTGCATCCTCGATTGCCTTGCAGACCTTGAGTACAAACTCGGGGTCTGCTCTGGAGCCATCCTCCACGGTAAATCTCATTTTGAGTCCGTGAGATTTTGCGTACTCGACTGTCTCTACTGCTCGGCGGAGTGCTTCCTCCCTTGTTATTCTAAGCTTGTCCTTGAGGTGAATATCGGAAATTCCAAGATATGTGGCAGTCCACTTGGGGTCGCACCTTAGCGCGACATCGACGTCCGTCTTTAGCGCCCTGACGTGGGCAACAATGTCTGCCTTGAGGCCTTGTTTGATTATGGTTTTTGTCGCCTCAAAATGATCCTCCGACACCACTGGTGATATCTCGATTTGGTCCACTCCGAAATAATCAAGCATCCACGCAATCTGGATTCTCTGCTTGTTGGTAAATGTCACACCCGGGTGCTGTTCGCCCTCCCGAAGCGTGCTGTCCAGTACATGGACCCTCCGGGGCTTTTTGTCGTACTCGTTGTGCAGGTGGGCGTAATAGTTTGGATCGTTCATTGCAGTAGATGGGCCCCTGGACCAGTTATAAACATATTCGTACTAAAAACGGCTAAAATCAGACAATTTCTGTAACTTTTAGGCTTAAACCACTGGTTTGAGCTCGATTATCGTTCCTAGGTCACGTCGCGCAAAATGATGACAGTGTTGGTGTCTGAGACGCCCGGGATTTTGCGGAGAGAGTCTATTGAGATGTTGATTTCCGCAATGTTTGGAGCAGAAATGATGACCGCAATATCGTACTGACCCGTGATCTCGTATACCTTTCTTACTCCATCCAGCTTGGTGAGCCGGGCTGATACCTTGGAGGTGTCCATGGAGGACTCGACGGAAATCAGCACTATTGCCTTTGTTGAATTTTGCTCGCCTGTCTCGAGTGTGAATTTTTTTATGACTCCGCCGTCAATGAGGTTTTTTACCCTGCGGCGCACGGCAGACTCTGAGAGCTTGAGATTTTTTCCAATATCCACAAAGGATTGTCTGGAATTGTCCTTGAGTATCCTCAGTATTTCGTCGTCAATTTTGTCCTTGAACATTTCTCCTCGCAGTCTCCCTAGCAAACAATCTGTCCAGTATCTCTAATACTTTTTTGATGTCCTCCTCGTTTATGACGAGTGGCGGCAGCAGCCGGAGGACATTTCTGCCCGAATAAAGGAGCAAAACTCCCTCTGAAATCCCGTCAAACAAAATATCCTTTACCTCAAACTTCATCTCTATTCCGATCATGAGGCCCCTGCCCCTTATCTCGCGGATGATTCCGTGTTTTTGTTTTAGCTTTTCAAGGCCGTCTCGAAATATCCTGCCGACCATTGCGGCATTGTCCACTAGGCCATCTTCTGTGAGGGTCTGCAGCGTGGCAATTCCAGCGGCACACGACAGGGGGTTTCCGCCAAAGGTTGAGGAGTGTTCGCCCTTGCTCATGGCTGCCAAAATTTCAGGCCTGACCAAGGTTGCGCTCATTGGGACGCCACCCGCTATTCCCTTTGCAAGACACATGATATCGGGCGTCGTATTCCAGTGGTCGCAGGCCCACATCTTGCCCGTTCTGCCCAAACCTGCCTGAATTTCGTCAAAAATTAAAAGGATTCCGTTTTGGTCGCAAACCTTTCTTACATCTTGCAAAAATCCATCGGGCGCAACATGGATTCCACCCTCCCCCTGGATTGGTTCCATGATGACAAATGCCGTGTCTTTGTCTATTTTTGATTTCAGGGCCTCGATATCGCCAAACTGTGAAAATGCAACCTTTTCCACCAGTGGCATGAATGACTTGCGGTACTTTGGATTAAACGTAATTGAGAGGGCCCCCATGGATTTTCCGTGGTAGGAACCAGTCATTGCAACCATTCCTGATTTTCCTGTGTATTTTCTTGCAAACTTGATTGCCGCCTCTACTGCCTCGGTGCCACTGTTGCCAAGGTGTACATTTGAGAGTCCGTCTGGCGCAACCTTGATTAATTCTTCCAAAAACTCCTCCCGGGTTTTGTTGTAGAGCGAGGTGTGCACTGTTATGATTTTGTCAAGCTGGGACTTGATTGCAGAGACAACTCGAGGGTTTCTGTGGCCAACGAGGGCCACTCCGTATCCACCCATACAGTCAATGTATTCTTTGTTGTTAATGTCCCACACTCGGACTCCCTGTCCGCGCTCTATTGTTACTGGAAACCTCTGATACAGGCTGCCAAGGAAGTTATCTTCGTTCATTTTGAAATTACCGTGCAGCTCTGGTGAGAAATTGCCGAGGATATAGGATTTTCCCGCTGGCCGTTTGCAATGAGGGCTTCGCTGACACCCATATCGAGGGCCTCGGATGCGGCAAGAATCTTTTTTTCCATCCCAAAGCCTACCTTGGGGCGAATCTCCTTTGCCTCTGCGTTTGTCAGCTTTTCAACTAATCTGTCGTTCATCAAAAGGCCGTCGACGTTTGTCAAAAACAGGATTTTATCGCACTTGATGGCCCCTGCCACATTTGCAGCTGCCCGGTCCCCATCTATGTTTAGCAGGTCAAATTCCTTGCTTATGGCAATTGGAGAAATTACCGGCGTGTAGCCCTGATCCAAAAGCAACCTTAAAAGCTTGGAGTTAACATGGGTGACCTTGCCGGTGTAGCCGCCGTCAATTACTTGCTTTCGGCCCTTTTCGTTTACAATTACAAGCTTGTCCTTGCGCTCTGCCACAAATATTTGCCCATCTACCCCACTGAGTCCTATTGCGTTGATGCCGTTTTTTTGGAGCATTTGGACTATTGCCTTGTTTATCTTGCCGGACATTACCATTGTAAAGATCTCTGCAGTCTCCTTGTCGGTATATCTTGATTTGATGCCGCCAGGGGACACCACAAACTTGGGTTCCTTCCCCAAAAGTTCGCAGGTTTTTGTGACTTCTTTGCCGCCCCCGTGCACAAGTATTACTCCCTCATCTGAGGCGACCTTTTTTATGTCGGAGATTGTGGATGGGTGAAGATTTTCTACCACGCTTCCGCCAATTTTGACTGTGATCATTTTCTTAAACTGGAGTGAGCGGCGAGTACCTGAGGCCGTCCATCTCATCAAAGCCTGCCATTATGTTCATGTTTTGTACTGCAGATCCTGCGGCACCCTTCATCAAATTATCTGATGCAGACAGTGCAACAAGTCTGTGGTTGTACTCGTCTATGTCAAAGCCGATATCGCAAAAGTTGGAGCCGACTACGAACTTGGGGTCCGGGAACTTGTAGAGTCCTTTTTTGTCGCGAATCAGCCTGATGAATCTCTCGTTTTTGTACATGTCACGATAGACGCGCCACAACTCCAGCTCTGAAATTTCTTTTGTAAGGAAGGTATGGCTTGTGCACAAGATGCCGCGAACTATATCCACTGCGTGTGGGCTCATCGATACCTTGATTGGTTTGCCTGCAATTTCTGAGAGTTCCTGCTCAATTTCTCCCGTATGCCTGTGCTTTGTAGGCTTGTATGGTCTGATGACTCCTGAGCGCATGGCGTGGTGGGTCCCTGCGACACTTCCGGCACCTGCACCAGATGAGCCAATCTTGGAATCCACTACCACATGTTCTGTGTCGATTAGATTGTTTTTGACCAAGGGGGCAAGGGCCAGCATCGATGTTACTGCCATGCAGCCAGGACACGACACAAGCCTGGCGTCTTTAATTTTCTCTCTGTGAAGTTCTGGAACACCGTAGACGGATTTTGCCAGATAGTCGGGGTGGGGGTGCTCCCAGCCATACCACCTGGTGTATCCTTCTTGCTGGTGCAGGCGGTAGTCTGCTGAAAGGTCTACTATTTTGAGGCCCCTGTCGTAGAGTGCTTTTACTATTTCTGTTGCCGTTCCGTGGGGAACTGCGGTAAAGACCAGATCGCATTTGTCTGACATTTTGTCATAATCCAGCTCGGAAAACGTAAGTTCAGTAAATCCCTTGAGTGCTGGCTGGATGCGGTGGATGTATTCACCGACATACTGGCGGGATGTGACCATTGCAATTTCGATTTTGGGATGGGTTACCAGAAGTCGCAGCATTTCGCCGCCTACGTACCCTGATGCGCCAACTACGCCCACCCTTAACATACATCATCCCTCAAAATACAGTATAATTTATAGAATTTGACTGCAAAAACCCCTTGAAAAATCTGATCCAGGATGCACGGTCTCCACAAGAAACCCCTCAGCCAAGGACTCCACAAACAAGCTTATCTTTGATTATTCAAATCATGTAACTGTTGGCAAACACTGATCTCAGATACTACTTTAACACAATCCTCACGAAGGGCGTCAAAGACAACACCTACAAGTTTGCCCTTGCACGATTCCTCCTGGATTACTCGCAAAATCTGACCAAAGAACAAATCTATGCCAAACTAAAAAACAACGAGCCAGAAACAGTAGACTACCAGCAAATAGCAAATGCCTTTCTAAAATACTACTGGCACCAGGAATGCAAATACAGAATACGGCAAAACCACAACGACGCAAAACCCCCTTCGGTCGTCACCACAATACGCCACGTCTTTGGAGAACACTACATTCACAGAAGATTCTCAGAGATGCCTGCCGATATCATCAAAGAAGCACAAAATGAAATCCGCAAAAAGGTCTTTGGAAAAGAAAAAAGCAAGACATCACAGGTGATACCTAGATTCCAAAACATCAGGGAGGGAAACTCGGCAACAGGGAAGCCGGTTTTTTACGATTATGATGACAACGCAATGTGCATCAGGATAAAACCGCAGGCTCTTGAATTCTTTAACCAAAACTATACGACACTTTTCAAATCAGTCATTCTGGAGTGGGCAAAATTCCTAGAAAAAATAAACACGCTTCCGCGTCTGATAGCAAAGATAGAAAGCGCCGAAGTCAAGCGCACCTCGCTAAGAAAATACGTGCACATCTTTCGAGACTTTAGGCACTGTTTTTACTGCAACTGTGTCCTTGAAAACGATGATACTCATGTAGACCACTTTATCCCGTGGTCGTACATTTTTGAGGATGAATCCTGGAATCTGGTCATGACATGCAGCGGGTGCAACTCTAAAAAGAGCGACTCGCTGGCCAGTTCGGAATTTTTGGACGAAATCATAAAACGAAACAAAACATACAGGGACAGAATCGCCGAGCTGCACAAGTCCCTCACTGGGCTCGATGTGGGAAAAGGATGGGAGGGCGAGATAAGAAAACACTATGAAAACTGCAAAGAATACGGTTTTTCCGTAATTCGTCTTTAATATTTCGCAGTTTTGCGAATCGCAAATATGTGAAATCAGGTATTATTCATCGGGTCCTGGAATAATCGTGATGTTGCCTGAGTGATTCACGGGAGGGTGACGTGCATTCAACAGTAACCCTGCAATATTGTGATCCATAGTTTGGAATTTCTGCACTATTTTCTTGCGTAACTGACTGCGAACTTGATCATTTCCTGTGGTATGTTCTTTTTTGCAACCCTTGCAAGCCCCTTGAACTCTACGGTGTTGTTTACCTCGTGGACTACTAGGCCGCGCTTTTTGTCCTCCATCAGGTCGATTCCCAAAATCCCGCCACCCATTGCTTTTGATGCCTTGAGGCAAAGCTCCTCAATCTCTGGCGTAGTCTGGCAAAGCTCAGGATCCCCCCCAAGTGCAATGTTTGTCTTAAAATCTCCCTGGGATTTGCGGTACATTGCGGCAACGACTTGGTCTCCCACTGTTATTGCGCGAATGTCGCGTGGAGGCCTGTCTATTACCTCCTGCAAATAATAAATTCTGTCGTGGGATCCGTCCTGGAGGTCGCGCATCTCAATTATTGCCTCGGCTGTGTCTTTGTCCCGGAGTGGCAAAATTCCGCGGCCCCAGCTTCCAATGATTGGCTTTATCACAAGAGGATAGCCTAGCCTAGCAATCATGCTTGTTGCCTCTTCTGATGAAAATGCAAAATATGTCCTGGGGGTTGGGACCCCTGCCTTTTTTAGCAAAAGCGATGTTACCAGTTTGTTGCCACACCTGTCCGATACCTCGTGGCTGTTTATGACGGGGACTCCTAAAAATTCCAGGCATGCAGTAAAGTGCAGCCCGCGAAAATAACTAACACATCTTTCCACTACGACATCGCCAAAGTCGACATCACCCCGCCTGCTTTCCGTGCTGAGCTGGGTTGTCTTTGCATCCATTCTTATCGTATCGTGGCCAAGGCTTGATGCCGCGTCTTCGAGCATCTTTTCCTCGGGCCTGACCCGATCAAAGACGATACAAACTCGCGACAACTATTCTCCCCAGTCTTCGCCTACACTTTCAGCTATTTTTAGCTCTACCTGGTTGCCGCTCTTTTTTGCAATCTCAAAGTCCGCGCCACACTCTGGGCAGGATACAATCTCGCCTACGGATGCGTCGTCTGGTACGTTGATTACGGCGTCACATTCTAAACAATTCATTATGATTTTTCTCACCTCTGTTTTACCAATTTATTAGCTTCTGTTGTCTGCAGCCCCCACAACTCCACAAAGCCTGCCGCCTTTGTCTGATCAAAGGCAGAGCCCTCGCCGTACGTGGCAATGTGCTGATTATACAATGAATACCTGGATTTTCTCCCGACCACCCTGAGGCCTCCCTTGTACAGCTTTAGCCTGACTGTGCCGGTGACTACTTTTTGGGAGCTCTCTATGAATCTGTCAAGGTCTGCCTTTAGTGGGTCCTGCCACAAACCGGAATATGCAAGCCAAGCCCATTCCTGGTCTACGAGGGATTTGAACTTGTTCTGGTGCTTTGTGTGGACCATTTTTTCCAAATCCGAGTGGGCTTCAATTATGCACAGGGCAGCCGGCGTCTCGTAGACCTCGCGGGACTTGATTCCAACCACTCTGTCTTCTATGTGATCTATTGTGCCGACACCGCAGGAGCCTGCCACCTGGTTTGTGTATTGGATTAGCTTGACCGGATCCATTTCTTTTTTGTCGACTTTGATCGGAATGCCACCTTCGAATTCAATCTCAAGATATCTTGGCGAGTCTGGAAGATTTTTTGTCTTTACCCAGATGAATGCATCGTCAGGGGGCTCACTGTATGGGTCTTCGAGGTTTCCACCCTCGATTGCGCGGCCCCACAAATTTTGATCAATTGAGAATTTTTTTGAAACGCTGTCGATGACAATTCCGTGCCTTTTTGCAAACTCGATTTCGGTTGCCCTGTCCAAGTTCAGGTCGCGAATTGGCGCAATTATGGGTAGACTGGACCCTGACGCAAACGTCACGTCAAATCGTACCTGGTCGTTTCCCTTGCCGGTGCAGCCGTGTGCCAGGGCGCCAGCTTTTTCTTTTTTTGCTACTTCGAGCACTTTTTGCGCAATGAGCGGTCTGGCAAGCGAAGTGGCCAGGCAGTATTTTTTCTGGTACAGTGCATTTGCCTTGATTGCCGGGTGGATGTACTTGTGGACAAACTCTGATTTTGCATCAATGTTGTAGTGTTTTAGAACGCCAAGCTTTTTTGCCTTGGCTGCGATTTTGCGCTGGTCGCTGCCCTCGCCGACGTCTACTGTAACTGTGATGACATCCATGTCGTGATTCTCTTGGAGATACTTTACCACAACTGACGTGTCCAGCCCGCCGGAAAAAGCAAGGACTGCCTTTTGCCTCATTGGAGCTTTTTTGGAAAAGTGATTTGCATTTATCTTTTTTGATGATCTGAATTTTTCTGGAAAACTCGTTTCAGGTTTTTAGAAAAAAGATCTTGAGGCAAAAATATGACACTAGCT
>SBBK01000048.1 GCA_005240025.1 archaeon | reverse complement strand
CAGGTGAAAACCAGATCACAGACTTCAAAATCAAACTAAATCAAACAAAATCTTCATCAGGTCCGCTCTTGCAACTGTTGGCCTTACATTCGGATTTATTATCGCTGTTTTTTGCCGATGACGACCTTCTTGACATAAGTCCCAAGTTCAGACCCGCCGTGGAATCTGCACTTGAAAGCACAACCTCCCTCGTGGATTCTGGCGTTCTAGATTCTGTAGCTGCAAAAAAGATAAACACACAAACATACAACGCAATGTTTTACTCACAAATTGGCCTTGACAAAGAAGCTATTGGCGCGTTAAACGATGTATATGTTCAAATAGCAAATGTGAACCCACAAAAAATTGCAACAGAGCAACCGCTGACATATGGGCAAATCAATGAACTCTTACTCAATCTGATGACAAAATCAAACTCGTTTATGGGCAGGCCAGTCAAAGAAGAAATTGGGTTCATTTTTGCCAGGGGGACCGGTCCGCTTTATGTGGAAGAACTGGGTGATCTTGTAGACATGCTCACAGAAGGCCGAACACTTGATGCCACGCTCAAGCGCAACGACACGCTGACAACTTTGATCAGAAATGACTGGACTGGACTGAGAGAATCGTTGCATGCAAAAGAATCACTAGAGAAGTTACTGGAGAGAAAAGACAAAGTAGACAAGTTGTACGAGGCCGCACTGCTCTTGAGAAATCTGGACAGAATTGACAAGTTCACCTCATCTGATCCTAAATCCGAGCTCGCAGTTTTGATCGAGCCGCGCCTCGATAACTTGCTTGACAGTCTGCGGTCTGCTATATCGCCTGACGACATAATATCTGTAAAGCAGGAAATACTCGACATGAAAAACGTAATCGATATATCATCAAGAATTTCGAGCACTATAGAGTTTTCAAAAAGGAACAGTGTGGACCAGAAATTAATAACCTCGTTCGAATCTCTCCTCGATAAGGTGGATGCAGCCAGCACGCTGCCTGAAATACTGCAGGTCATATCGGAATTCGACACCATGATAAATGACCTGAGGGAGGAGCGCAGTCCTCTGTCTGTAATGAAATTTGAGTACGAGAAGCTAAAAACCAAGGCAGAACTGCAGGCAGACTACCAAAGTCTTGTTACCATAAACAATGCCCTCAGGGCTATAGATACTGCAATCGAAATAGAAAAAGGCAATCCCAAAATTAACAAAATAGACAAAATCGAGGTTTTGCTTTCTTGGGCAAGCCAAAATCAGCCGGTAGTGCAAGCAAAGCTCGACTCTTACACAAAAGACGCCTACAAAATTAGGGCTTCGGATATTTTACAGCGTGCAAAATCCCTCGAAAACTTACTTGACCTTGGCGAAACTCGTAACCGCTTCCTGCCCGGACACTCTGATTTTACCAAATCAATGAAAGACAGGCTTGAAGTGGCAAGAAACCTTGTAGTAAAAAATGACCTCGATGGTGCAGACACTCAGGTCAGACAGTTATTCACAGAATGGCAGCAGGTATCACAAAAATACTCCGAAGATCCCTTTGGTTCTGAGACTGGTTACACTGGGGACGAGATACAGAGAATCGAGTATAGAAAAAAAATCAAGCAACTATCGGATTTTGCGGCAGAGTTCTATAATGCTGATTTTGAACAATATTCATCGGAATTTACAAAATTAAGGCAGAAAGCATATGATCTGGCTGACTATGGGTCCAATGATGATGTTGGCGTCAAAATAAAAGAGATGCGTGATTATCTGTCTGACAAACTTGAACAAAAGAACAAAAAAATCCTCTTTGATATTTCATACAACCAAGAAAAACAGATCTGGGTGATGAGCGGGGCTGTGGATAAAGATACAGCAGAAAGAGAGTCATTACATCTTACCGTGTATGATATGGAAGGCAAGTCACACAGCACTCTGGAGTTTTCTGATACGAGGCAAGGTGAGTTGTTTACCCAGTGGTATGCTCCGGGTGAGCCCGGACTTTACGTCGTGGTGCTGCAATGGCAAGACAACCAGGCGTCGCAAATAGTCGATGTTCCAGAAAAAACCGCCACATCTTATGCCGATGATGACTCCGAGAACCATGATTATGCGAGGCAGTTTGATGAGCTAAAATCGTTCGTTGACACGTTTGGGGGAGCAAACTACGACACCAATGAGGAAAGATTTGACCAAATCTTCGAGGAAACCACCACCGCATTGCAGAAAAAAGACTATTCCACAGCATCTGCCAAGATAACAGAGCTGCAGGCAATGATTGAGCGATATCTGCCAAGCCGGTCAAAAACCGCGGTAATAGAGGCGTACGTCCAAGATGACAAACTGTATCTTTCTGGCGCAGTATACAAGACGGTGGCATTTAGCGAGGACATTTACATAGACATATTTGATCAAAAAGGCGAGCATGTCGATGAAATCCAACTCAAGGACACGGCATCAGGCTACTTTAACCAAGTAATCAGCAAGCCATACCAACCAGGGATGTATGTGGCACAACTCCAATACCACGAACTTGCCGTATCTGACTTTTTCCAAGTGGAGTAATCCCCAAAAGTGGGAAAATGCTTACTTGACAGCTGCGCAGGCTCAATTTCCGTTTACCTGATATTATTTAAAATGAAAATGCGTACTCTAATTACGAAAATACAACAAAAAATTCTTGTGGGCTTTTTCATAATAATCGCCATAATGGTGCTAAATGGGATCGTTGGGTATCTGAAAATCGAAGAAAGTCTTACACAGATAGAAAGTGATCTTAATCTAGGACTGAATGCAGACATTGCAAAAATTCAAGGCGTGCTTTCAGAGGCAAAATTGGTTTTTTTGGTTGGCATCCCATCACTCATTGGATTTGGCGTGTTTATTAGCTACCTGATCTCAAGATCCGTATCAAAACCTTTGACCACGCTGAAAATTGCCATGCAGGAAATTTCAAAAGGGAACTATAATGCCTTACTGCCGACAGGACGGGGTGACGAAATTGGTGATCTGGCAAAAAAGTTCGCCACTATGGTAGAATCTTTTAAAAATACAATAGAAACAGAAAGACAACTGGCAATTGCACAAGAAAAGCTAAAAACTGAAAAGCTT
>SBBK01000195.1 GCA_005240025.1 archaeon | reverse complement strand
TTATGCCAGCTCAAAAGCAGAGCTGGCAAAAAGGCAGCAAAACTACTGGTCCTCCAAAAGACTCACCAGTCTATTTTTTAGCCACCAGTGAAAAAACAATTTAAAAAAATTCTAATGCTGAGCCAAACTGAGCCCAATCCTCGTTATATTCCAAGTTGTGTTTCTGCCAGTCGGATGTTTTTGTGCCAATCGCATTTTACGTAATTGACCTAATGCCTTTCTGACATCGCCCCCGAAGTGTGATTGCACCCTTCTTAAAATTGCCTCCTCTGGAGGATGTGCATTGGCAGAAAATCCACATGCATCAGCCAATGCATTCAAAGCAGCTCTCTGTACAGGCGTTAATTCCATACCCTACGAAGGGGATTTTCCAACATAAGAAAGGAATAATGAAAGATAATGATTTCTCACACAAGATTATATAGTTCTATGGTCATAATCATTTATTATGGTCACAAAAGTATTCGTGGCAAAAGTTAATCGTATAATCAATGATAAAGCAAACAATTACTGCATACACAGAATCAACATTCCATCAAATGTAGTCAAAGAACTGCATCTCGAAAAAGAGGATTTTTTGTTATTCAAGGTCAAGAAGGCAGAATGGTATGACATGCTTGACTGGACCGAAATGAAAACAACCTGGAATAAACTACCGTCAGAAATCAAAAAGAAAATACAAGAAGATGGCATCTTCGATGGGGGCATTCAATTCAAACCAAAGAAAAACACGATCCAAAAAAGAAGGAGCCATTGAAAGTGTCTACTATCAATGAAAATGTCAGCTGATGTGATTGCTGTGACAAACAAGCCAATCTGAAAAACACACCGCCACTGTTTGACCAGCAAAAATCATACATTGGTAAATCTGCCGTTAACCTGTCAATGTCATATTTTTACTAGTGACGGAAAAAACGGCAGGACCAAAATCGAAACTACTGCAATCAACACTGCCACACCAAGCGGAATGGTGTATTTTATGGTAAAATGGACTAGCTTGCACATGACAAGGCCGATGCCAACTGCAGACACAATGATAAGAAGATTGATGGCGCCAACCGTCTCTCCAGAAACCTGCATTGTACCAACAAAGACATCAGACGTCATCTGATCCAGTCCACTGTTCACCCTGGCCAAAACCCCAATCATCTCCCTGGCAGTGTATGCCATCATGACTGGACTCAAAAATGCAAAATACGAAATGACGCTGATGCTTGCATGCATCTCCTTTTTGGCCTGCTCTATGCCTGCAGCAAAATTTGTCATTTGCTCCAGGACCGCAGCAGTCCCGCCCCCGCTTTCTGCTACTTTTGCAAGCACAAACAGCGCCGTCTTTGCCACCCATGACCTGATAAGAACCGGGCCTGCAATTTCCGCCAGATTCATACCCCTCTTTAGTCCTGCAGAAATTGCGCCCAGCATGCCGTCAAAATATCTATTGTATCTTCGTTCCTTTGAGATCCTTATCAGCGCATTTGGAATTGGTATTCCTATTTTTCTATACTCTGTAATGTCCCTCAAAAATTCGGCCAGCGCAGATTCTGCTAAAGCTATTTCTCTAAACTGGCCAAGACATCTAATGTAGCCAAAAACTGCACTTGCAGATACACTCACCCCGACTATAACCCACGGTTCATGGCCTGCCAGAAGCAAAACCACCGCGCAAATGCCCCCCACCACAACTGCCCGAAAATCAAAGCTAACCAGGTTATGGTTCCTTGGCTGCGACATACAAATCATCAAAATTGTGAAAATTGTGACAAGTGGAATCAAAACCAGAGAAACGCCCATCACTGTTTTGACCGAATCTTCTGCCAGCATAAATGACGAAACCAAAATCATGGTTGGAAGAATGGTCAAAAGAATTAACAGCGTCTCCCCTATTACATGTGCCTGACTCTTGTAGTTTGCATACTTGAACTGGATCCTTGCAAAAAATTCTTGGCTCTTTCTTTCCATGTACCGGGACAGGTCGCCGCCACTCTTGCTAATCGAAACGTATCCGAGAAGCAGGCTCTTAAAATAAAAATTCGGATGCGAGTAACCGCACTCATTTAGGGCGCCAAGGTGGTCCATTCCAAAAATCCGTACGTTTCTTGCGATCATTTTCGCCTCGTTTTCAATAGAGGGGAAAACCATGCCTCCAAGAATCCCGGTCATGGAATCGTACAGCGAAACTCCCACCGACTGCATCACGCTTGCATAAATGGTAAAAAATGCCATCTCATCATCTATTGCGGACTTGCGTTCCGAGGCCACAAGAAAAACCTTCAGGCGCGGATACACAACCCAAAAAAACGAGCCAAGCCAGGCAAAAAACAAATAATGATTCACAAAAAGGCCCAAAACCACCGATGCCGGCACCAAAACGAAAAGCGACAAAAACACAAAGGCCGTGCTCTGCTGTACCAAAAACCTCGGGCTGTGCGATTTTCCTGAAACCCGTACCCCCTGCTCAATTCCAGAATTTATTCTGCGCTGGATTAATCCAACTGTCCTGTTTTTTAAAAGAGGGCCGGCAAGCCAAACTATCTTGCGGTTTGCACTAATCCTGATCCTCACATAATCGTTTTGAAAAATTTTTGCCAAAAAACAATCAGGGCGAAAAAAAATCGATTTTGCACCAACGTTAATTTCTGGCCAGCTATCCCTGCCAATCAAAAATATGAGTCCAGCAATGGAGGAAAAAAACAAGACCAAATTTTGTAGCAATGCCCCAAACCACATTACTGCAAACAACAAAAGCAGTACTGCACCGATTCTCATACAATGAAAAAGCCGGACGTAAAAAAGCGCATTCCAGATTTGTCAAACCGCGCTTATTTACATTACAATCTTATAACACAATGACAATTCTCAAAAATCGCCACGCAATATCGCCTGCAATAACATCAATCATCCTGGTTGGAGTGGCAGTCGCAGCAGGAATTGGAGGATATGCAGTTTATGCGTCCACTGCAAACACGGCCTCACTAAAGGGCGCGCTGACAATAGAAACGGTCAGCCTTGTAAAACAGTCAAACGGCGAAGAATACCTCGCAGTTACAATAAAAAATTCCGGAAACAAGGCCTTCTCAACAAGCTCTGTAAATCTTCAGACAGACACCGATTCAACTGCCTCGGGCGTGCAGCCATTTATCACAACTCCATCACCTTCGTTCCTGAATCCCGGCCAGACTGCAAGCGTCATGGCGCGCCTAGTAAATTCAGCCGGGACGCCAATCACTGCCCAAAATGTAGGAGACACAATACCGCTTGAAGTGATGGTCACTACAAGTGACGGTTCCACAATCCGCCAGCTGACGTCGGTTACAGTGAGCCTCTCATAGGCAAAATCCCCTTTTATTTTTTTGAATGCATTAATGACATGAAGCCGATTGATCTTTTGTATTTTGAGGACGTCAGCCCGTTTCATGAGGCGGTTTTTGCGTTTCCAATAATTGGCAAGCTGAGCATGCGCCAGATGTCCATAATCGGGTTTTCTGCTGTGGTGTCGTGGGTCATATATCAAAACTCGGAAAATCTGTTTTCAATGATCCCGCTTTGCATTGGCAGCTATCTGGGTTTAAAAAAATTCAACGTAAAACCACCAGAATCTCAGCTAGTGTCGATCATTAAATTTGTCATAGGCAAAAAGAAACTCAGAAAACCGCGATTACAAACAAAACTCAGACCAAAAAGCAAAAGACTTGGACCGTCTGCAGAATTTTCTCCAAAATTGCAAGTTGTTGGCAAGACAATCAGAACAAGGCCAATCTATTCAGATCCCCTGAAGCCAATCCGATTCCAAATACGGCTGGAAACCCCGGATGCAAAACCAATCTCAAAGACACAGGCTCGGGTCGAGTTTGACGGAAACGTAATCTCTACTCTTGCAACCAATCACAACGGCGAAATCGAGGTGTTGATAATCCCCCAGACCGCAGGCGAAAAAAAACTCGCAGTATATGCAGAAGGATTCGAATACCCTGTTTTTGAGGAAATTCTTTCCATTCGCTGACTCCCTTAAATGGGGAATTTTCTTTAACCTCGATGCTAAATCAAGCAGCACTAGACCAGGAAGACAAGCAAAAATACATCAACATCATAGTCGCTGCCGGAATCGCAGGGGCCATAATTTTTCTGGCCCAGGATGTAATGGAGTGGTTACTTGGCGTGGATTTTGAAAATCCTCAGGCAGGCAACATACCTCCAGCAATAATTGCGATGCTTGGCAAGATCCTGCCATTTCTGCGGTTCATTGGAGGCGGACTAATTGTTGTTGCAATCATAATCGCAGTCACAAAGCTGAGTCTGGCAGTACACGGGAATCATGACCATTCCAGCTGACCTAAAGACAGCAGTCCCACTTGCCGGCTCGCTTGCCCTTTATTTTTATTTCAAGCCAAACATCTGGCTCGAACTCGAGTTTTTGTTTTTTGGGTTGTGGTTTTTGGGGTTTGCCTTTGATATCAGATCAACACTGCAAAACTCGTCTCTTTTGCATCATGAAAAAAACCTGATCTTTCCGATACTCTTTTCCAAATTTGGTCCAAGACTCTCTCCGATCGCACAATTTTTTATAGAATTCTCAGTAATGATCTCACTCAATTTGCTGTTTGAGCGGCACATTGATCATGCGTCGCTTTCTGCTGTGGCAATCGTGTTTGCAGTGGCCCATTTTGAAGCATATCTGTCAAACATCTGCATTGCAGCAAAACTCGGAAAGAAAAATTTCTAAAATAAACCAAAAATTTTTTTGAGTTATT
>SBBK01000087.1 GCA_005240025.1 archaeon | reverse complement strand
GGACATACCCGCAGGCACCAAATCTCTTGTGTTGATAATGGATGATCCAGATGCCATGGGGGCTGTGGGAAGATTATGGGTTCATTGGGTCGTCTGGAATATTGACCCCAAGACTTCAGAAATAGCCGAGTCTTCCGTCCCAGACGGTGCGCTTGAGGGAACAACCGATTTTGGAGAAATTGGGTATGGTGGGCCGGCACCCCCTGACAAGAGACACACGTATGTGTTCAAGCTGTACGCACTAAACTCAAAACTCCCACTCCAAAGTGGCGCAAGTAAAAAGCAAGTAGAGGATGCAATGCGGGATCATATAATAGCACAGACTTCGCTGTGCGGCACATTTGCTCCATGAGTTAGATTATTCTTTTCCGGACTCTAGCACTATCTTGTCATTTGAGATAGAGATGATTGATCCACCCTGCATTTTTATTGCGGTTTTTAGGTTTTTGTCCATGGTGGCAACGATGCCTCCGTGTTTTTTGACATACAGGACAAACGCATCGTCTGCAAATTTTCCTTCTATGCGAACTTGCTTGAATGATTTTATGAAATCCAGGGTCGCAAGCGCCACGGTTTTTTTGTCTTCTAGCTCTGCAAGACTGTTTAGCTCAGACACTACAATGTCTGGAACAACAAAACGAATTCTGCCTATTTCGGTTTCAATGGAAGAAAGGTTTTTGATTCTCTTGTTTGCCAGGTGAATAAGAAAACTCGTATCGCATATTACTTCAACCAATTACGCCTGCCCCAATTAGTCTCCATCTGTCCTCGATTTTTCTGCTTATTGCAAATTTGCTGCTCTCAAAGAGACACACCGGCCTTTTGAACTGTACCTCGATTTTTCCCGACTTGATCTTGTTTACCTTGGCAAGGATTGGAGCGGTTCCAATATTGAGTCGTAGAGATTCTCCCATTTGGATTGGTGTCACTTTAATGTCGTTAATGGTTCCTACTGCGGAATCAAACAGATTTACCTCAAGCAGGGCGGTACTGGAATTTTCTGGAAGTGTCTCAGGTTTGCCAATTATAGAGCCTACAAGTGAATCGCTCCTGGTGAGTGAGGGATCAAGCTTTGTTCCAATGGCAACAAGCCCCCCCGGTTTGACACTTTCTACTATTCCTGCGGCGGTTCCAAGAGAGACGATTTGCGTGCGAATTGGGTCGTAGGTATTTTTTTTGCTGTTAAAAATTCCCGGCTTTATTTCGATTTCCTCACCAGTCTCAAAGGTTCCTTGTGTAAGACTTCCCCCAATGATTCCGCCCTTGATTTCTTTGATTTTTGTGCCTGGTTTGTTTACATCAAATGACCTGAGCACGTGCATTATTGGTTCTTTTGACTCGATTCTCTGCGGGGTTGGTATTGTCTCCTCGATGGCACCGATGAGAGCATCTATGTTTAGCCTTGATTGTGCAGAGACTGGGATTATCGGGGCTTTTGCTGCCTTGGTGCCCTTGATAAATTTTGTAATGTCTGAATAGTTGGTCATGGCATCCTTGTATGAGATAAGGTCTACTTTGTTTTGAACAATTACAATTTGCTGAATACCTAGAATTTGGAGTGCCAGCAGGTGCTCTTTTGTTTGTGGCTGTGGCACATTTTGGTTGGAGGCAACAAGCAGCATTGCGCCATCCATTAGTGCTGCCCCCGAGAGCATGTTTGCCATAAGGCTTTCGTGGCCGGGGCTGTCGACGAAGCTGACGACTCTGGAGAGATCACTTTCTGCGCCACAGTTTGGGCATTTTGGTGTAGTTGAATATCCCAGTGGCGGCTCGCAGTTTTTGCATTTGTAGAATGCAGCGTCTGAATAACCGACGCGAATTGTGATCCCCCGCTTTAGTTCTTGACTGTGAATGCTGGTCCACTGGCCGGTAAGTGCCTGAATCAGGGTGGTCTTTCCATGGTCCACGTGTCCTGCGGTGCCAATGTTGACACATGGTTGGTATCCATATTTTTTTACATACCATTCGGGCAGAGTATCACGCCAATGCAACGATGAATCTCAAAAAAGGTGGTATCTTAACTTATGCCTTGTCTTTGTTTTCTGCTGGAGCTTCTTCAATTTTGAGCTCGCCGTCATAGGAACAGTTTATCTGATACATTTCTTCTGAGATCGTATTTCCACGTACGAGTCGTCGACGACGTTGTCCCTTTTCGACATTTTGTAGTCCTATTCCCTTTGAGAGGAGGACTGATTTTCGTGCAGCTCCATAAACATCAGAACGCATTGGCATTCCTGACTTGTCACTGCCTCCGGTGATTTTGAGCTTGCCTGCCAGGCCTGTTATGGCGGCATCGATTTCATTGCCTATGTGGAGCCCAATGAGCGAATTTGCTTCTCTGTCCTTTAGTTCCTTTGATAGGGATTTTCCTTTTTTATCCGATATTGTCAGCTTAAAGTTAGCCAAGTATTGCTCAAGAAATTTGGGCAACTAATTAATCTTTGGGCAAATTTTTAACCCTGATTGGTGTAATTTGATAGTTGAATGAAGAGATAGTCTGCCCCCGCTGCAGCAACAAAATGATCGACATGCAAACATGTCACATGATTTGTACTAGGTGTGGTGCGCACCTCGACTGCTCAGATAAGGGTTCGTTTTGGTGAATTATAGTCCTGATCTTTTTGGGACATAGTCAGATGCCATGTTGATGGCCTTGTCCTTCATGATTTCTAGGTAATTTTCATAGTCTGTCTCAAAGTTACAGTGTGAACATTTTACGTGTTTCATATCGTTGTCCAGGGTAGCGACTCTCTCACACTGGGGGCATTTTGCGTCCATGTTTTGATAATTGTTTTGAAACTATTTAATGCTAGTTTTGAAAACGTGACATCTTGCGTCTAATTGATTTATTGCAATAATTCTATCTTTGATTTAGAGCGTTCTATTGCCTTTGTTATTTCCTCAGATACGTTTTGGGGGAGCAAGATTTCAAATCCTGCTATACATTACCAGAGTCACCCATATCCAGAAATCTGTCTCCCCCAATGAGATGGTTTTTACAATTTTTGCTCATCTAGTTTAACATGGATTGCTCTTGTCTCTTTGTCATAGCTTGCTGAAGCCATTTGCTCGTAAACCTCCATTGTCTGCCCACATTACTCTGACATACTCCCAACCCTAAAGGGTTCGGGGTTCCACAGTCACCGGCATCCCGGCGTTGCTGTTTTGCGGGGTATCAGTGCTCCCCTTGCACGAATCGCTTTGTTCGTGCAACCGATCCATGATATGTGCCAAAGGCACAAAGGCACAATGCGATACCGGATTTCCGATATTAAATGCCGCATTGACATCCGCATGGTCTGCGTGTCCGCACCGGACACATTGGAATTTTTTGTTTTGGCGGTCGCCCAAAGACCCGCATCTGGAACAGCTCTGAGACGTGTATGCGGGTGCGATATAGGCAACCTCTATTCCCCGGGATCTGGCCTTGTATTCTGTGAATTTCTGGAGCTGATAATACGACCAGCTGTTCAGGGAATATCGGAAATTTTTGTGATGCTTTTTGTTTTGCCTGATATTTGTTAATTTTTCAAATCTGATTCCGCATTTTTCGGATACGGCGATTTCTACCAGCTTTTTTGATATCTTGTGGTTTAGATTACGCATGATGTTTTTTTCCAGGTGTTTTATCTGGCGCAACAACTGGTACCTTCCCTGCTTTTGCAGTTTTGCCCTAATGTCGCGGTATTTTTTGTGGGTGTGGATTGCCATCTTGCCGAGCTTGTGTATTTTGCCGGTGTGAGGTATGGCGACTACTGCGCAGTGTCCTGTTGTGTTGCAGTCGACGCCTATGAATCGTGTTGCTGGTGTGGTTGCGGGTTCGGCTATCTCGACTGATACATGGGCAAACTCTTTTCCTATCTCTATTTGTTTTATTTTTTCAAAATCTGGCAGATGTGTGCATGATATGGTCAGGCCAAGGCATGGTATCTTTGCAGTCTTGGTGGCGTGATGGTATGATATGGACTGGCCTGGAATGGTGAGCTTGACATGGGTGGCCTTTTTGATTCCCTTTCTGCGGTATTTTCTTAGAATCTGGTTTGCCATTGCGGATTTTAACCCGATGTGTCGCACGTCTTTTGATGTGTTGGATTTAGTACGTATGGCAAAATTGGCCACTTGCCTTGCCTTTTTCAGCTCTGCTCCAAGATCACTGTCGTGCTTTAGGTTGTATGTGAGGATCATTTTTGTTCCTCGATGTTTTTTACGACGCCCAATAAGCGATATTTCATGGCACGATTTGTCTTTTTCAAAATTTAACTATTCTGGTGTGCCGTGTGTTGACATGTGTGTTGCGCTCGCTTTCATCCCGACCCTAAAGGGCTTGGGCTTTCCCGCTCGCAATTTGTAAAGAAACGCGACTTTGTATTTACCCGCGTCTTTAACGCGCCGGTTGAGCTCGTTTGGAAGGCTTGGGTCGAGCCGGAAATGGTAAAGCAGTGGTGGGGACCGGATGGCTTCACTTGCCCTGTTGCCAAGATGGATTTCCGCGAGGGCGCTCCTTATTTTTTCACTTATCTTAATAGAAATAAACATGGAATGATGTAAACATATGTGTAAGTGTTTTACAAACATGGTAACGTAAATGACAAAGGCATTTGATAAGACACTTGATGCCATCGGCGATTTGGAAGAAGCCATAACTGAGGCAAGAACTCAAAAACTGGTTGCAGATCCCAAAAAGACCCAAGATCTAGACAAGATAATCTCGATTCTCGAAAAGGCACAAAATGTCATCATTGATGCTGTTGTAATATTTGAGAAGCATGAAAAGGCTCTGTAAACGATTCAGATTTTCCCGCATACCCACAATTACGACATACATAGAAAATGGTTCCATTTGAGTGAGTAGCCAGCTTTTCAAGTTTCATTCCAGAACATTCTGGCTTGTTAAAGTCATGCTTTGTCTGCATAACATACCATTGCAAAATTTGTATAAAAAGATGCTAGTTAATACCAGATGTGTATGGAGTACAGAGGGTTGGGGAGGAGTGGGACATACACTTCTGGGAGAATTTTCCCATGTGCGACAGCAGATACCGACGTTTGCAGGAGGAAGTGAAGAGTTTGCTGACAAGATTCTGCAAAACCTGAGATCATATGCGCAGTATTACCCTGACTATATCAATACAAAAGCAGACCTCGTCAAATCTGCCGCACAGGACGTTGCAAGTCAGATTGTAGATAAAGTCATCGTCGTAAAGGCGCAGGCAACGAGTCAAATCAAAAACCCATTCACAGCTGAAAACTTCCAATTCAGATACACTGGAGGAGGCCTGCTAATTCCATATGTCAAAGAAACCCTAGAATCGCGACTCGGACACAAGCTGCTCATGGCAGATGATATCATTTACTCAAATGCAATCGGCCTGCAGTGTTACCACAATGTCGGATCTTGCAACCTTTATTGTTCGCCTCAGCTCGACATAGTTGTATGAGAGCCAGGAGCGGACAGACTTGATTATTCCTTCAATGTACGATGGTGCATAGTTTTGTGATTCCAGCCAGCCCACATGGTCATGCATAATGTCTTCTACTTTGCTTGCGTTTTTCTTTCCAATTCTGACCAGCTTTGAAGGGGCCGTGTTTGTTCTGATGCAGAATAGTGCCAGCCTTCTGAGTCGGACCGATACGGTTATCTTGCTTCCGCGGGCCAGAT
>SBBK01000062.1 GCA_005240025.1 archaeon | reverse complement strand
CCAATCACGGACCCAGAAAAAAAACGAATTGCTCAGGCAGTACGCCTACACATGAAGATTTGCCTCAACTGTGGAGTTCGAAATTCAATGGCAGCCTCAAGGTGCCGCAAGTGTCGTGGTGGTTTTTTGAGACTAAAGAATAGAACACTTGGCGCCAAAAAGTAGCCAGACAGCCTAATCCGAGTTGTGCTTGTTTGCCTTTTTCGCCTTCAGAAACGAAAAGGCCAAGGCCACCCCGAGAATCCCCAGGACCACCGCAAGGGACACAGGGGTTGGAATTTCAAAGTTTTTTGACAGAATCATCTTTATCCCAATGAAAAATAAAATAGCAATCAGACCAGGCTTTAGATAATAGAATTTTTCCATGACACCTGCCAAAAGAAAATAAAGGCTTCGCAGGCCCAAGATAGCAAAAATATTCGAAGTTATAACTATGAAGGGGTCAGTGGTTATTGCCAGAATTGCCGGAATCGAATCTAGTGCAAACAGCAAATCAGTAAACTCGATTATTACCAAAGCCACTATCAATGGCGTGGCATAAAGAATTCCGCTTTTACGTAAAAAGAAACGAGTGTCCTTTAGCTCGAAATCAATTGGCATGAATTTGCGCAGGGCCCTTATTGCAATGTTTTTTTCCACCTCGATTTTCTTTTCCTTTCTTTGCATCAACATTCGCAGGGCAGTAAAGATAAGGAATGCCCCGAACAGATAGATCATCCAATGAAAACGCTCAAGGAGTGCAACGCCTGCCAAAATCAGCGGAACCCTCATTGCTATTGCGCCAAGAATTCCCATTGAAAGTACACGGTGCTGGAACTTGTGCGGGATGTTTAATGACGAAAAGATCAACAGGAAAACAAACATGTTATCAACGGAAAGTGATTTTTCAAGTGCGTAACCAGTTACAAATTCGGCGAGTTTTTCTTGACCCATGTTAAAATAGATCACACCGGCAAATACGCCTGCAAGCGAAATCCAGGCTACGGTCCACTTGAGTGCAACCTTAAATGGCGGGGTTTCTTCTTTGTGCTCCTGATTCTTTTTTGACTTCAGTTTTGAGAAAACGCCAAGGTCGATTGCAAGCGAAATCCCCACAAACAGTCCAAAAAGCACCCACAGCAGATTAGTGTCATTCATGTGTTAAATCAGACACACAAAATACACATAATATACTTGTTTAAAGGCTCAAATTATCTAGATTGGAACCATTCCAGCTATTTTGAGACGGTCTTTTTTTCCTTGGCCAGTTTTTGTATAATGACCGAATGCCAGCCAGTCGTGTATCCTTCAAAACCCGGAGATTGTGCATGAGCAATACAGCACGCCAACCCATCATATTCTGAAAAGAGATAGTTCTTTTTTTCAGAATAAAGACTGGTCTTTTTGTCAAACTGTATTTTATCTTTTAGCATCTTGTTATCAGAATCTGCAAGTATCAAACCATCATCGTCAGTTATACAGATTCTTGTATTTCTTTTTTCTTCCTCGTCAATTGGAGTGTGTTGTATGATTGTCTGAGAAAGAGACTCCCACTTGAAGAACACCCCCAGTACCCCTATGATTTTTCCGTTGGTCTGACCGTTTTCCCGTACTGCGCAAGAGTATGCAAGTACCAGATTGTTGTTTATGAATGGTTATCTGTGAACTGATTGAAAGCCAAATTCATTTCCATTTTTTGTTTTCATTGCGCTGGCAAACCATGGTGAGTCGGAAACGCTGGTGTTTACTGAGGAAAATTTCTGGAAGTTACCGTTTGCTACAACAACTCCGCCGGAGTCAGCAAGCACAAGATCATAGTAGACAGTATATGCTCCCAGTATGACTGCCAGCCTTTTAGATACAAACTCGTATACGTCTTGGGTTTTTTTGGTTAACGCATCCACTACACTACCATCGGTGGCCCACCAGCGAACATCTGCGGTTCTTTCGTAAAGGTTTCTATCTATCAAATCAATGTTTACCAGCGCCAGATCCGAAAGCCTGTTCCCACGATAGTCTCTGGATTGCGATTTTATCATGCCGCCAACTCGAAGTATTTCCTTTGTATCTGAGCGCATCCTGTCTGTAATTTTGGAAGTCTCCTCGGATAACTCCGACATGTTAGCTGCCACTATGCCAAAGGGCTTGCCATATGTTCCCGCACGTGCAGCCTCAATTGAGGCGTTTACCGACAGGACATGGGTTTTGTGGTTGATGTTATCGACCCTATCTATTGCACTGTTTAGCTTTTCAGCAATGAGATCTGTAAACTCCACTACTTCTTCAAGGGTAAATTTGGATCTCTGAAGCTCTGCTGCAAGCATGAGTGTACTCCATTTTGTACCAATAGAATACTTTGTGTGGTTGCTTTAAACAAACACATCAGACGCAGATAATTGACGGGAAAAACAGTGTGACTCTGACATACACCCAACCCTAAAGGGTTCGGGCTTTCCCGCTCGCAATCTGTAAAAAGCATCGACATCTTAAAATTGGCTTCAAAACTCTCGCCCTCCTTTACAACCTTTTTGTTCCCCCTCCTAAAGGAATCATCGAGATCCCGTACGCACATGTCCTGCTTGCGTTTACGTACCAATATAAGATTTTGAGTGTCACAGCCTTGGCAGTGATATTGTGAATGTGGTTGGGTTGTTTTTGGCTGAGATCATGCCATTGTGTTGCTCTACAATATTTTTACAGCTTGCAAGCCCAAGTCCAGTTCCGGTTTGTTTTGTTGTAAAGAGCGGCTCAAAGATTTTTGTCAGATCACCTTCTGGGATTCCTGGGCCAGAATCAGTGATTTCTATATTGACAAATTTCGTGTAGCCAATTATTTTAATTGAAATTGTGCCTTTTCCTTGCATTGCCTGGATCCCATTATGCAGGATGTTTGAAAAGACAGTTCTTATTTTTTGGGCATCGCAGTTGATTTTTTCATCATTTTTCGGCATAATTATAATCGTGCCTTTTGGCACATCCAGTTCATCTATTGATTTTTTAATCAACTCCCCAATCGCAACAAATTCTTTATGTGCTGGAGTAATTCGGACGAACTCGAGTACGTCTTCTATCTGGTGTGCCATACGATCAATAGAATTTTCCATTTTTGGGATATACTGCTGAATTTTCGGGTCACCCATATCCAGTTGCATTTTGAGAATGGCGCATGAGTTTTTCAGTACGGCCAGGGGATTCCTGAGATCATGTGCAATT
>SBBK01000148.1 GCA_005240025.1 archaeon | reverse complement strand
GAATGGCCCTAGATTCTCTAAAATCTCAATTGCTGTAATTGGCATAGTTTTACTAGAAATGGCGAATTTTCTTCTAATGTCACTTTCTAGTAACATATTCTTTGTTTTGCCGCAGTGATACAATTCCATCTTTGGTTTGATCCTAAAAGTGTATTTCGATATTTTTGACTACACTGTCTTTTTACTGCTTTTTCTTATCTGAATTGCTCTGAATCCTATTACCCCTGCTGCGATCATTACTACCACAACAACAAAAATGCGAACAGAGTCGATTTGGTTTTTGTCTTCTGCTGGCGGAATTTCGACAATATCTGGCAATGGTGGTGCAGTTACTTCTGGTTCTTGTACAGGTGGAGTTTCGGGCTCTGTTTGAGGCAGTATTACTTGTGGCGGATTATCTATTACAGATTTTAGCTCCTCAATCGAATTTGCTTTATACTGTACATCGTTACTCACTACACGGCTTACACTGTATCCAAACTCTTTTAAAACAGCGTAGTAGGTTCCACCATACATAAGCAATTCATATCCATTATACTCATCTATCAAATATGGGCCGGCGTACGGACCACCATCAATTATGCCTTTTATGTCACCAAGCGAAGTTCCGCTAAAGATAAGACTGTACTGGGCAGATTTTATCCGTTTTATTTCAAAATCACCTTCCAGATATGGTATTGCGTAGAATACTCTCCCCACTGTGTAAATGTCAAAGCCTTTGTATGCTTGCTCGCTCAATATTGGAGTCAATATTAAAAAGGTGGTTTCATCGGTAAACTTTTTCGCCCCATATTGAGCTGTTATCTTGTATAACCCTTCAGTCTTAAACTGCTCACCCTTTGCTGGTATTTGAAAAATAAAATTATTATCTAGATCTGGCATGATTTGATCAACCAACACAAGATTACCTTGTGGGTTGTATAGTTGAATTGTTAGTGGTTGGCCAGGTTCTCTTTTATTTACTGAACCATTTACAAATACTACCTGACCTTCAACGAAAGCCTCTTCGTCAGAGATGGTTGGGGCAACAACATTATGCAATAGCCTGATGCTGTCAATGCCAAATTGACCATGTAGACCTTCGGCAAATAGAAACTCAATGCCGCGTACTTTGTGCAGCTGCTGATATGCGGATTGAAGTGGCACCAGTACCTTTTTCCAACCAGCAGCGTCATCTCGAATTATATACTTGCCTAAAAATCTCCACTCGTTGTCACGCAGATGTATATCGATCTGTTTTGTAGTGTTTTGTCCTTTAAACCAAAATTCCATGTAATTGTAACTTGACCAGTCTTGATATGATTCACCATAGTCGTGGCCTAGAGCAACGTATCCTCTTGGGTTTTCTATTGTAAGCAGGGCACTGTTTATGCCTTCTTTTGCTTCCAAAACATCGGATGATTTAGCAGTATCATTATCACCCGTTATAATCAACCTGTTCATCCAGCTCGAAATGTTATCGTCGGCAAGAATCGATGGTGTTGTATCAATATTACGCAATAGCCTGATACTGTCAATGCCAAATTGACCATAGGTGCCTTCTGTAAATATTAATTCCACACCTCGCACTTTATTCAGGCTGTGATAATTTGAGTGAAGTGGTATGACTAATTTTTTCCAATCAACAAAATCGTCTCTAATTGTATACTTACCTAAAGTTCTCCATTTACTATCACGTAGATGCAAGTCAATTGGTTTTGTGGTACCTTGTCCTTTGAACCAGAATTCAAGATAGTTGTAATTAGACCAATTTTGAAGTGAACCACCGTAATCATGACTGAGTGCCACGTAATTACGTGGATTGTCAATTGTAATTTGTGTACTGTTTTGACCTTCTTTTGCATCTGAAACGTCAGATAAGTTTGCAACATCAGAATCAGCCCCCTTCCCGATAGAGCTCAGCCAACGTGATATGTTGTCGTCAGATAGTATAGTTAAAGGCTCTTGTGCTTCAATATTTGATACAACTCCAATTTGCAGAGAATTATCTTCTACCTGAGCAACCGACACGGGTTTTGCAAGTTTGACGTCATCCAGCAACACAGAGATTTGCCTCGTCCTCATCAACTCTCCCTCAGGAGTTCTCACGACAAGTTTTGTTACCGATGATGGATCAAATCCAGAGTCTTCTGACACAAATTCGCCAAGTGTGATTTTCAAGTCAGACCACACCGAATAGCTTTTTGAATTAAAATGGTACAGAATCCTAGTGTTATCGAACGAATCAACTAAACCAATTTGGGAATCGTGGTCAGAGCTTCCATCTGTCTTGATGGACATCACCAGAAATTCAAAGGAGGTGGTATCTTGAGGCTCAAAACCTAAACTAAAAGTCGACCGCGTACCATTTGCAGATTGTGAGCCTTGTGATGACAGTTTTACAACTGATTTGTGTGTGCCATCGGATGCTATAGAAATGTCATTTATGCATCCAGAACATTCTGTTTGAGACCAAGCGCCGACATTATCGTCTTTGTTTAATGATGTGTATTCAAATTCACCGCTGGGTTCAGGTTCAATTTCGACTGGAGTTGAAGAAGGCAGAATTATCAGAGAGCCTACCAGCCATGGATGCAGCTTGCAGTAATAGTCGTATTCACCCTCTTTTAGCAAAAGAGTGAATGTTTCGCCAGCACCAAAGGATCCAGAATCAAAGTCCCCTGTGGGGATCATCCTGTTTTGGGCCTTTGTGCCACTTACTACGGTATGAGCAACCTTGTCGCTGTTTATCCAAGTGATTTTTTTGCCAGCCGCTATTGTAAAGATATTTGGAACATATGTCAAACCAGCATCCTGCCCGTTTGCTCCGATTGGAATTACTATTAGGTCAGTGGTTCCTTCTTTGGTGATTTGAAGATTGACACTGGTGCCCTGTTCGCCGTACTTTGCGCTTAATGTGTATGTGCCAGGAGGGGCATCATCCGGCATATTGATTACTAGTTGCAGCAACCCTGATTCTCCTACTCCAGCATTTAACGTTGTGAGTGTGTTGCCAGACGGATCTATCATGTGGACAAACACCCTCGCCCCTGGAAAATAATTTGTTACTTGACCCACCATGTTAATCAACTCTCCATCCTTGTAGACGAGTTTATTGGTGCTTATTGTCAACTCTGCATTAGAAGATTGATTGTCATAAATTGTGATTTGATTGTAAAATTCTTCTGGAATTATTTGTCCATATGCCCACGTATTGATAGCAACCAAAAACGGTAGAAACAAAATCAGTTTAAGCAATGTCATTACTGTACAGCTAAATATTTCAAGGGTTTATTAACCTAGGCCGTGTAGAAACCATCTCAAAATCACAGTATAATTCCTTGTAATTCTGTTGTACGCAATTATCCTGTAGACTGTCTCCATGTTCTGTGTGAGGATGT
>SBBK01000226.1 GCA_005240025.1 archaeon | reverse complement strand
GATTCTGGTTGCACGCGCATACGCATACTGGAGGTATGACGCCGTGTCCCCCTCAAGGCTGAGCGATTTTGTAGAATCAAATGTAATTATTTTGTCAAGGTCCTGCTTTATCATCTCGTAACGGAGGGTGGCTACCGCTACGTTGTTTGCCACCAGATTCAGCAGTTCATCTGAGATATCCGGGTTGCGTTTTTTTGTCTCTTCTTTGGTTTTTTCCACAAGCATGTCCAGTACCGAATCGGCGTTGACGTACAGACCCTTTCTGCCGGACATCTGGACACTTTTTTTTGTGTCAAGACCCATGACGCCGGCAGTTTCCGCACTCAGCGTCACGGACTCGTAGCTCAGGTGGATGTAGGTTTTTTTGCCGGCATCAAGCTTGGAGACAAGGTTGGCAATTATCCTCTGGAGTCTTGCCTGGCGCGAGTCTATTACGGTGATTACCGTGTCTGCGGCAAAGTTGTGCCTCGGTTTGTCGTTTTTTTCCAGTCCAGTCCTCCAGAGAACCCTGCCATTCTGGTTTGCATATTTTGTGTAATAAAACGGATCATCTACCAGGCCAAGCTTCCATGCGGCATACGGTATATCTTTTGCAATGTATGTGGCAGTGCCGTTGCTTCGAACAAGAATCTTGTCTTCTTCGCCTTCAGAAATGATAACCCAGCAACCCCTGTTTTTTCCCTCATTTTCGTACTTGATGAGGTTCATTGTCTTTAGTTTTTCAAACATCAGAGGCCAGAGCCCCGAGCGTACTATCTCCGATTCAAAATTCAGGCAGTCATAGCTGGCACCTAGCCTCCAGCACGTTTTTAGCTGGTCTGCAAGCACCCTGCCTGTAATTTCCTGGGCAAACTTGGCAGTATCGGAGCCTCCGTCCTCCAGTTCCTGCAATATTTTACCTCGGATTTGTTCCAGTTTTTTGTCGGTTGTGTATTTTTCGGTCGTCTTGACATACACCACATCGCCACAGTATTGATCAAATTTCTGCCCCTCTGGCGGAGTCTCAGAAAACCCGATGTGCTTGAATCCAACCAGGATGTCTGCCACCCGCAGGCCCGAGTCATCCACATAATTTAAGATGCTTACATCATAGTTTGCCCTGGCCAAAATTCTTGCAACGCAATCCCCAACGATTACATTTCTGGCATGCCCTATGTGGAGGGCCTTGTTTGGATTCACGCTGGTGTGCTCGACTATCAGATGGGCCCCCCTGCCCAGATTAATTTGCCCATAGTTGTCATTTTGAGTCGCAACAATTATTGTTCTGCAGAGTTTGGCATCGTCTGCATAAAAATTCAGATATCCAGACTGGTGTGCCTCAACCCTTGCCACAAGGTTCCCTAAAAACGGTGCATATTTTTCTGCCACAGCAGTGGCTATGTCATATGGTTTTTTTTTGAGCTGCTTTGATGCCAGAAATGCAATGTTGCATGTGACATCGCCAAATCCCTCCCTTGCCGGCTCTAGGGCAAAATTTAGATCCGATAAACCAAGCTCTGCAGAAATTTTTGTGAGGGTTGTCTTTATCTCACCAAGCAACGCGCTAAAGCTCATATCAAAGCTCCGACAGAATGGGGGCTATTTTATCAAGCGCCTCGACCAGGCCATCCCCGGCGTGTGCTGAGACAGTCATTGTTGCCCGGGATTTGACCTCCGGCAGGGCATTTCCAACCGCAATGCTAACGTTGGCCATCTTGAACAGCGGGACATCGGTTTCGCTGTCCCCTATACATATGACGTCCCTGGCAGAAATTCCAAGTTTTTTCATGACCCTGACAAAGCCCATCGCTTTGTTAATGCCTGCAGAGTTTATGTGAATTGCGTACTGGCTGTCGGACAAAACCACGTCGAGTTTGCTGCCACGTAGTATTTTTTCTGCATCGCCAATGTCAAATGTCCTCTGGAGCACGACTTCGGTGAGCCTCGGGAAGACAGGTTTTTCGATCACATTGTCCATTTTCGAGCGCAGTATTGAAAACGCGTTGAGGCACTTTGACACATCACCAAGTAGAACGTGTTCGTTTGAGCCATAGGTTATGCACCCGCCGTTTTCGCCAACCGCGACAGTATTCAGACCACCATACACTGCAAGCATGTATCCTTCCACTGACGACCTGCCGGAAACAAAAATCACGTTGTGCCCAAGTTGCCGCAGATGGCGCAGTGCCCCCAGCGCACCAAGATGGATTCGCCCGCCGCCGTTTTCTGTTATGGTGCCATCGATGTCAACTGCGAATGTTTTTCTCACGAGACTGCTTTCCCACACCCAGATAATAATCAAGCACACAAATGTAAGATTTTATTTGGTGATGGGAGCTGCCTAATGAATCATGGGGATCCCAGAAAAGATAAAGGCAATTCAGGACGAAATTCACAAGACGCAGATAAACAAGGCAACCGAACACCACATAGGCCTCCTGAAGGCAAAGATTGCAAAACTCAGACGCGAGCAGGAAAAAATTCAAACAAAAAAATCCGGCGTCAGTACAGAAGGTTTTGACATCAAACGGACTGGTGACGCGACGGTGGTGTTTATCGGCCTGCCAAGCGTTGGAAAATCAACACTCCTAAACAGGATTACCGGTTCCAGATCAGCAGTGGCGGCATACCAGTTTACCACCCTGACGGTAGTACCCGGCATGCTTGAGTATCGAGGGGCAAGGATTCAGGTTCTGGATTTGCCTGGAATAATTGAGGGGGCATCAAAGGGCAAGGGCCTGGGGAGGAGAATTCTTGCCGTTGCGCGAAGTGCCGACCTGGTAATTTTGATTCTCGACGTGTTTCAACCCTACCATGAGGAAGTTCTGCGCACCGAGTTGGGCAACATTGGCATCAGACTGGACCAAAAGCCGCCGAACATCGTAATTGAAAAGGCTACAACGGGTGGAATTGCTGTGACGCAGCAAAAAAAACTCGTCTCATTATCTGAGAAGCTCCTCAAAGAAATTCTCCACCTTTATGGAATAACAAGTGCGAGGGTCGTAATACGCGAGGACATCAGCTCCGAGCAGCTAGTAGACCATTTGACTGGCGACAAGAAATACGCCGAATCTGTAACCGTTCTTAACAAGATAGACCTGGTTGACCCCAAGTTCGTAAAAGAGGTCCAGGCAAAGGTAAAATCTCAAGTCGTTCCGGTTTCTGCCGATTCCGGCATAAACATCGAACTTTTAAAGGAAAAAATTTACGAAAAACTGGACTTTATCAGAATTTATATGAGGCCAAAAGGCGGCGAGACTGATTACAGAGAACCTCTTATCATTAGAAGAAAATCTACAGTCGAGGATGTCTGCAGTAAGATTCACCGTAACATGAAAAAAGAATTTCGATACGGCCTGGTGTGGGGGAAAAGTGTCAAGTTTGGGGGCCAGAGGGTAGGCCTTTCACACACATTGGAAGACGAAGATGTACTTACCATAATAAAATCGCGGTGACATATGGATCAAGAAAGAGAAAATCGCTGGTGCAAGTTTTGCATGACAAAGACAGCGCAGGAGATCGTTTTTGTGCCGCCGACTGCAACATACAAGCGAAGAAGACAATACAAGTGTACAGT
>SBBK01000173.1 GCA_005240025.1 archaeon | reverse complement strand
TCAAAGACTGGGAGCTGGGCAGGGACAGGACTGGTGAATATTTTGGCAGGTATTCCGCAAATCTTGCATCCATGAGTGCAAAAATTTTGATAGAGGCATCAGAAAAAGAAAAGATCCCGGACACAAGGGAAATAGTTGAAGCGTTGATAAGTGCTGGTGTTGCTTCATGCATAGCTGGCAGCAGCAGGCCATGTTCTGGCTCAGAACACCTGTTCTCTCACGCACTTGACAAGATTGCGCCTGGCGTCGGGCTTCATGGAGAAAAATGTGGCATCGGTGCTATCTTGATGGCAAAGCTTCAGGGGCAGGACTGGAAAAAGGTCTCAAAAACTCTCAGAAATGTCGGGGCGCCAACATCGGCAAAAGAAATTGGACTAAGACCAGTTGTGCTTGCCAAGGCACTTGTCATTGCCCAGTCACTTAGACCGGAAAGATATACGGTATTAAAGGAAATCCAAATGACACAAAAAAAGGCACTCGAGCTTGCAAAAAGCACGGCTGTGCTCTAGGCAGATTTTGCTTCCAGCGGCGCGGCTTTTGGTTTTTCTGCCTTTTTGTTGTATGTCTCTATAAAGCTGATATTTTCAAGTGCTGGTATGAACTTGAAGAGGTCATTTTGAATAAAGTGCTTAATGATTCGTAACCCTTCAGCCCCAAAGATTTCTTCTGGAATGGTGACATCAAGCGAATTCCCATTTAACTTTGATATTATCTTGGAGTCATCAACAAGCAAATGTCTTTTTAAAATGGCAGTGATTTTTTCCTCGTTTGTGTCTAGGGATTTCAGAACATTGACATCATAGTTGATCGTTTTTCCTGCAAATTTGTGGTTGTAATCAACTTGGACTCTACCGGAGCCGATGAACCTTACTACGCCTGTCTTTTCATCCATCGTTATGGTATCCCCCACGGATACCTTTTCGGCATCCTCGCCCAGCTTACGGAGTGGAATCATTCTTACTTTACCTGGATCTCGCAGGCCAAATCCCTTCTCCGGTGGAACATCCACTGTAAGCTTTTCACCTGCCTTGGCGTTTACCAGGGCATCATCCAGGCCTTTGATTACCCACGACTCACCAATGGAGACCAGCTTTGGTTGGTACTTGAGGTTTGCATCAAAGATCGAGTGTTTTTTTGCCTCCTCTGCCAGCGTTGTCTCAAAAATCTCGTTTGTGTCTTTTACTTTTGCAGTATAGTCTATCAGAACTAGTGAGCCTTTAGTGAAAGTCAACGCGATCCGTCTTCGAATTTCCTAATATAAGTATAACAAATTATAGCACCTTTAGTTTTTCTTCGGCAACCTTGAGGGCATTCATCGAGCTTGTCCTGTAACCCATCATCTCAAGTGTAGATCCAATTGCAGAAATTGTTCTCATCACGTGATATCGGTGTACTTCACCCATACATCCGACCCTGAAGACCTTGCCCTTTAGATTACCAAACCCTCCGGCAACAAGGACTCGAAATTTTTGTGCAAGCGTATTGCGGAAAGTCTTGTCTTCCAGTCCATCCAAATAGTTTAGTGCGACAACAACCGTCGAGCGTGCATCTTCTTTTGCAAACGGTGTTAAACCAATAGTACTCAAACCAGAGTAAAGAGCATCAGAGCAAATCCTGTGCCTTCGTATTCTTTTATCTAGGCCTTCCTCCAGGATCATGTCGAGCGCTTCCCTGTAAGCGTAAAGGAGTGGGAGTGCGGGCGTGAATGGTGTGTGTTTTGATTCCTCGTAATACTTGAAGTATCTTGATAAATTGAAGTACATTGTTTTCGGGGGATTTTCATTCATGTATTTTTTTGCCTTGGCGTTTACTACTATTGGTGAAATCCCGGGCGGTGCAGCAAATGCCTTTTGTGCTCCTGTCATGGCTACATCGATTCCCCACCTGTCCATCTGGAGCTCCTCACCACCCACAATTGAGACACCGTCTACCACATAGTACGAATCATTTCTTGAGGTGAGATTCTTTATTTTGTCTAGATAATTGATCATGGTCCCTGTGGAAGTTTCATTCCAGACACAATAAAACGCCTTGACGTCCTTGTTGTTGTCAAATGCCTCCTTGACTGCCTCAAAGCTGGCGTTCTGGCCGGGCTTTGTTTCAAGCTTTATTACATTGGCACCGGCCCAATCTAACATCTGGGCCAGTCTGCCACTGAATTCGCCGTTTACTGGAATAATGACCTTGTCTCCCTTTTTGATTAGATTGATTACTCCAGCTTCAACGGCGCCGGTTCCTGAAGCGGAAAGACACACGGCGTCGCCACTACTCTGGAAAACCTGTTTTGTTTTTTCTACCGCATCCTCATACAGCTCTACAAAATCATCACTTCTGTGGTTTATTGTGGGGGTAATCATGGCCCTCATTACCCTCTCAGGTACATTGGTCGGACCCGGCAGCATGACTAGATATTCCAAATTATTCGCCTGAAGGGTTGTTTTGGGGGGCTTTATAAAAACAAAGCGAGAAAATTGGTCCCACTCAAAGACTTTGCAGTCTTTGTTTTGCGTTAATTTTCAGCAGTACGTTTGCCGTTCCAGACGGTACAAGGCCAGACCAGTCCTGTTCGCTTCCTATTTTTGCGCGAATTTCTGTACCGGACAGAATCGATCTCTGCTGTAATGGAACAGACACTACTTGGATTCCGCGTTTTTTGAAAAGCTCATGGGTAAAATCATCGTTTGAAAACACCACGTCGTATTTCGGAACAATTGAATCGATATGATGCGTCCATTTTTCATGGTCATCTACATCTGGAATGTAATAAATGCTGATTTTTTTCAATACGGATTGGTCAAGTGATGATAAGATCATTGTTTTTCTTTCATCGGCGGTAAACGGATTTCTCTTTTCGTTGGATCTGTTTGAGCTCCCAATTCCAATTGATAGGCTATCCACCCTCTTGAGT
>SBBK01000046.1 GCA_005240025.1 archaeon | reverse complement strand
GTCCTGATATGTGGTCCGGCTCCATTCCGGGAATGCTTTTTTTGCCGATGCTATTGCCTGCTCTGTCTGTTCTTTTGTTGCAAGTGGAAATTTGCCCAGGACCATTCTGGTATCAGAAGGTGATCGCACCTCGAAAAGCTTGTCAGAGTGTATTTCCTTTCCTCCAATGAGTAGTGGATAGGTCTTGCCAGACTCATCTTTTAGATCGTCCAATGCCAGATCGAATCTTCTGTGAAAGACATCTGCCATACCTGATTTGACTGATTTTGCCCAGGTGTTTTCGTTTTCAATCATGATATTGGATATGATAGATCAGCAAATAAAATGATTTACAATTCAAAAATTATAAGAGTTCTTCCGATTCAGGGGCACAGTGCTTGTGGACCCATTTACCCTGTTCGTTTTTTGCAATTTCCTTTCCCTGTGATATTTTTTCTCCGCAGGCAACACAGGATGATGCAAACTTGGCTTTCATGATTTGATTAGACGTTGATTGTTTATCAACAATCCGATTGATTTGGTATTGACTAATGGTAAGCTCCCAGCTCTTTTTTCATCAGGCAAAAAAGCATCCGTCTGTCGAGATCTGGTCCCCCCAATATTTTCTGTGTGAGGACTTGGATTCTCTTTGATTTTAATGCAAAGCCCTTGTTTTGCATATATCGCAAAATAACACCCATACCAGATTTTGTGCCATTTAGGTAGCCAAGCTGCAATACACCCCTGTCTATATCGGATTCATTCCAGATTCCAATTCCTGCCGGTTTTTTATTTTGCATGGCAACGACTATGCACCCTTTTTTGACAAGCTGTAAGAGTTCAGATTTATCCAAAGGGAGCCACTCCCAAGATTTTGAATACAAATCAGATCCTATTAGATTTTCAAATTGTTCTAGTTTTGTTGCTGTATGCACTGTTGTGTCGAGTTTTTTTGGCATCAAATTGTATAGCCACCACTTGTCTTCTAGTGTATATCCAAGGGATTTTGCCATTTTGAGTGATTTCGAGTTGCCGCTGGCAATAAGCATCCTGGAAATTTTGCGGTGCTTTCTTTTTGCCAGAGATTCCATTTTTAGGACGAGTGCGCTTGCGTAGCCTTTTCTTCGGAATTTTGGATTGATTCGGAGTCCTTCTATCCATATTTGATGCTTTGAAAGTCTAAAGTTTCCAATCCCAATTGGAGCACCATTTTCCTCAACTGTGAGGAGGGTCTTTTTTGCAAGCCAGCTGTCCCAGACTCTGTCGATATAGTCTCCCCACCGGAACGTGTTTTGTAAAAAGGCAAGAACTGGTATCTTGTCCTCCGGTTTTGCTTTTCGAATTATCAAGGATGCGGGAACCTTGGTGGAGATATGCCTGCAAATGGCGGAGGCCCTGTATCTGACTCAAAGTTATCTGAAGATACTGGACCTGCACGAAAACAACCTACAGCATATGGAAATTCCTCAGTTATGTGGTAATGATACATGACGATTTGCTTGCCATCCCATGGGATGGTATGGGTGTGTCCATGGCAGACATCCAGGTCATTGTTATGGGCCGGCTTTCCGCCCTCACCGTATTTGCCAAATATTCCAAAGCCATCTATTATGTAGCCAAGTAGCTCAGAATGCCTACCGGATACCTCTTTTGCACAACTGCTTCCGCCATGATAGTGGTATTGGCCATTCATTTGTGGGTGACCATTACATTTGTCCTGTATTTCGTGGGCAGCTGCGTCATTGCCTTGAGCATCAAATGCATTGAAAAGCGCCGCGCCACCTGACATAAAACCAATCATTCCCATATTGACGCAAAATGGTGTGTCTTCAAGTTGCGGCAGGCTTGGCAGCTCTAGTAGGATGTACTGTTCCTGTATGCTGTTGGGATTGCGATCATATTTGTATGCGTCATCGCCAGCCGAGATGGGAAACTTGCCAGTTGGATGTGAAGGCAAGTTATTTGCCTCAATTATTCGCGTATTACCATCAGGGAATATTGATATGGATGATTTTTTCCAAACAATGGAGCCATCCACTGTAGGTTTTTTTGATGGCATCCAGGTAGAGTCAGCAATCCAGTCGCCTGAACGAAATGCTCCTTCCCCTCTGAATTCTGTCTGGCAGGAATAGACGTAACCTATTTTGGGAGTTTGTGAAAACCTGTGATCGCCCAAGGGCAATGAATCGGTTTTTGTCTTTTTTGTTTTTACCGTTTTTGATTTTTTGTCTTTCTTGGGTTTTTTGGAATCTTTTTTGTCTTTTTTTACGTCCTTGGCCTTTTTTTCACCAGAATCCATCGAGAGCGACTCGGATAGTTTTATGGCAAACTCCTCGGCAAATGCATTTGATACCAGAAATGCAGACAGTACAATAACACAAAACAGAAGCAGTTTACTCACACAAAGTATCAGGTTTCTTCCAACAATAAGGTTTGTGACTTTGGGTTTCAGGCAGAAGTTCGTGCTTTGACTATTTTGCCCGGGTTTAGGACCATGTCTGGATCAAACCTTTTTTTCAGATCAGCAAATGCCTGATAGGTTTTTTTGCCATACTGGAGTCTGACAAAATCGGTGCGCGCAATACCATCTCCGTGCTCACCCGTTATGGTTCCGCCCATTTTGATCACATCAACAAAAAACATTCTGGCAAGTTTTCTGATCGCTGCCTTGTCTCTAGTTGCAAGCCTGATGTGAATGTTACCGTTTCCTGCATGCCCATACATTACAAGCCTTGCGTGAAATTTTTTTTGTATTTTTTCTGCCAGCATGATGAGATCTCCTAGTCTTTTTAGGGGAACCGTGGCATCCTCGATTATATGTGATGTGAATTCTCTTTTGGAAAGATTTTTGAGGCTAAAGTGTAATGCGGAGCTTCGGTAGGCCCACCATTTTATCATGGATTTATCATCAAAAAATGTGTACAGTGTTTTTCCGGAAGAGATTTTTTTCAAACTTTGAATGTTTTGATGAATTTTTGAATCAAATTCCACATACAAAACACAGCTGGCGTCTATTCTGGCTTGAAAGTTTTTTGCAGTGTTGGAATCGACAAATTCTAATGCTGACGGTCCAAGTTTTACTATATTCTGACAGTCCTGCAATGCATCCTTGATTGATTGGTATCCCAAAATCAGCAACACCCTTTTTTGCGGCTCATCAAATATTTTCAGTCTCACCGATGTGATTATCCCGAGTGTTCCTTCAGAGCCGGCAATTATTTTGTGGGAATCATTCTTGTTCCTTATTGCATCAAGCCTGTAGCCGCAGGAGTTTTTTGATACCTGGGGATAGCTATCTCTGTCTATTGAGTTGGCAAGCGCCAAGACCGAGTTTGAAAGGGAATCGGATGGTAGTTTTACCACCTTGCCTGTTCCTGAGACCACAGTCACCCCCAGAAGATTTTCGAGTGTACTTCCATATTTGAGGGATCTGCTGCCGCTTGCGTTTGTGGCGACCATACCACCAATGGTACAGTAGGGACCGACTGAGGGGTTCGGTCCAAGGAATTTCTTGTGTTTTTTTAGGACTAGATCCAGTTTTCCTTTGTGGACTCCGGCCCCAACTTTTACGAAATTTTTGAAAACTTGGATTTTGTGAAAATTTTTCAGATCCATTATTATCCCGTTGTTTAATGCACTTCCGACAAGACCTGTTCCTGCCCCCCTTGGAGTAACTGTTAGTTTGTTTTTCCTTGCAAAACGCACGGTTGCAACTATGTCAGATATGGTTTTTGGAAAGACCACAACCATTGGCTTCACTTGATAAAAGCTGGAATCGACTGAGCAGTAGTTTAGAATTTGTATATCTGACGTGACCTCCCCCCCTATGAAATCCTGCAGCTTTTGTAGATTCATTGAATGTTTTACGTGTCCCGACTATTCTAATTTTTAACTAAGACAAGCATACTATATGATATTGAAGGTAGTTCTATGCCTCTTTATTTTGGGCCTGGGAGCTCCAATATTTGCACAGGAATGGGAGACCCTTGCATCAATGCCGACGCCAAGAACCGAAGTTGCAGTGGTGTCCCTTGGTGAGAAGATATTTGTAATTGGCGGCTTTGATGGTTCCGGCAAGGCATCTGAGGTAGTGGAGGTTTTTAATACCAAAACAAATTCTTGGTCAAGGACAGCCCCGTTGCCAGAGGGATTACATCATGTAGGTGCCGCTGAGCATGAGGGTAGAATTTACGTGGTTGGTGGTTATGGGGACGGTTGGATCGCCACAAACTCGCTTTACATTTACGATTCCACAACTGACACATGGTCAAAAGGTGCCAACATGCCAACCGCGAGAGGGGCATTAACAGCGCAATTTGTTCATCATACACTTTATGCTGCCGGTGGTGCAGACCACATAATTTATCCGGTAAATGAATCATACGATCACGCCTCAGATACGTGGAGTGTTATGGCAGAAATGCCAACACCAAGAGATCATCTGGCGTCTGCAGTAATTGATGGCCAGATGTATGTAATTGGCGGAAGAAAGGGTTCTCCTGATACTAATCTTGCTACCAACGAAGCCTATGATCCTGCATCTGATAGCTGGGTTGAACTTGAGCCAATGCCAACTCCTCGAGGTGGGTTGACAGCATCTGCATTAAATGGCACAGTTTTTGTTTTTGGTGGCGAGTCCGATTTTGGGACATTTTCTGAGAACGAACAATACATTCCAAATGAAGGATGGAAAAAACATATCCAGATGAAGACAGCCCGCCATGGATTGGGGGCTGCAACCGTTGGTGACAGAATTTATGTGATTGGTGGAGGGTTGTCACCTGGTCTTAGTGTCAGTGGAATAAACGAGGTGTATGTAATCCCCGAGTTTTCAGCAGCTTTTATGATACTTGGAATTTCGTTCGGGATTCTGCTTTTGTACAAATTTCAATTGTCAAGACTCAGATTTTTTCCTTTTTGAAAGAAGATCAGCTAACCTCAGAGGTTCTGGCATCCATTGTTTATCCGCAATCAGGTCCCGTGTTATTTTTGCTGCAGATTCGAGGCTAATTTTGTGTCCAACACTAACATAGATTTTCTTTGATGTTTCAATAACGG
>SBBK01000056.1 GCA_005240025.1 archaeon | reverse complement strand
CAATTATGACTACTGATTTTTCTCAAATAGAAAGTTCGATCGTTAACGTCAAAAAAAGAGACGGTCGGATTACATCATTTGATAAGGAAAAAATCACAAACGCCCTCTACAAGGCACTGGTGGCCAACGGACAACCAGATCGCAAAACAGCAGAAGACCTCACAAGCGGCGTTTTGAACAAGCTCATAGAACAGGGATTTTCTGCCTCAAGCCCTCCAAGCGTAGAGGACGTCCAAGACATGGTGGAATCAACGCTCATTGAAAAGGGATATGGCGAAATCGCAAAATCATACATCCTGTATAGACACGAACGCAGAAAAATTCGCGAAGACAAAATGAAGGTACTTAACACCAAGTCACTGGATCCAGTGGCAAAAACGTTTGACTTGAACTGTCTGCGGGTTTTGGCATCACGATATCTTTTGAGAAACAACAAAAACGAAATCACCGAAAGTCCAAGTCAAATGTTTGAGCGAGTTGCCATCCTTGTTGGAATCGGCGACATGTTGTATGATTCAGAACTTTACGCAAGGGAAGGAAATGTCCCACAGGACATCGAAGAAGCAAAACGATACCTATCAAAACTTGATGACTTTGATTACAAATTCAAAATTGGAACATATTATCTGAACAAGTATCACTTTAGAGGGCTAATCAACCACTACATGTATCTGGCAAGGCGCGGCCAGATGAAAAAGAGTTTCAAAGAAGTGCTGACAATGCTTGCTGCCAAAAAGTTCGATAGCTACGCGGATCGCATACTGGAATATTACACTTTGATGACGGAGCAGGACTTTCTGCCAAACTCGCCAACAATGATGAATGCGGGGGCACGGCTGGGACAGCTGTCTGCCTGCTTTGTCCTAGGCATGCCTGACGACATGAACGATATAATGAAGTCTACATCGGATGCCGCACTCATATTCAAGTCAGGCGGTGGAGTTGGAATCAATTATTCTGATCTGCGACACGAAGGAGATATTGTGGCATCCACCTCTGGGGTGGCATCTGGACCCGTCTCGTTTATGAACATAATAAACACAGTAACCGAGGTAGTCAAGCAGGGAGGCAAAAGGCGTGGCGCAAACATGGGAATTCTGGAGGCCTGGCACCCGGACATTGAGAAATTTGTCACAAACAAGACACAACCGGGAATTCTAGAGAACTTTAATGTCAGCGTTGGGATATGGGAAGACTTTTGGTCTGCACTGGTGGACAGTCCAGACGGCAAGTACACTCTCCGCAGTCCACGTGACAAGACACCAATACGCGAAGTAAACGCACACCAGCTGATTGATCTGATTGCAATGTCTGCATGGCGGAGTGCAGAGCCAGGTCTCATCTTCTTTGATAACATCAACAAGTACAATGTGTTTGCAAAAGCTAGGGGTATGCCCCTGCGGGCCACCAACCCGTGCGTTACTGGAGACACATGGGTGGCTACTGCAGAAGGGCCGAAGTTGGTCAAAGAATTGGTGGGAAGACCAACCAAAATCTATCTTAATGGAAAGACATGGAACACAGATGGCTTCTTTGTAACCGGTTTAAAACAGGTTTACAAGCTAAAGACAAAAGAAGGTCATGAGCTCAGACTGACCAAAGATCACAAAATAGCTGTCGGGCAAAATGGTTCAGAGTTTGAGTGGATGCAAGCCGGAGATCTAAAGGAAGGTGACAGTATTGTTCTTGCGGATAATTGTGACACACAATCCACTGCAGAAGGATTACTGACAATCAGGCTGACCAAGATGGCAACATTTACAGAACTAATGCCGGATGGAACAGAAACGGTGTACGATGTGATGGTTCCAGGCATAAACGCCTTTAGCGCAAATGGTATTGTAGTCCATAATTGCGGAGAACAATCTCTATACCCATACGAGTCATGCAACCTTGGCTCGATCAATCTGGCCAATCTAGTAAAAAGAAAAGCAGACGGTCAGTACGAGTTTGACTGGCAGAGATACGAAGAGACAATTCGCAAGACAACTAGATTCCTGGATAACATAATTGACATGAATCACTATCCAGTTCCGGAAATCGATAGGGCGTCAAAGGAATCAAGAAGAATTGGGCTGGGAGTAATGGGCGTAGCAGACCTTTTGTATAAGCTCAGAATCCCATACAGCTCCAAGGAAGGATATGAATTCCAATCAAAGCTTGCCGAGGCACTGACCTATTACTCCATGGAAGAAAGCGTGGCTTTGGCGCGTTCACGAGGCGAGTTTGATCTGTGCGCAAAAACCGAATTTCCAGAAGGCAAGATCCCGGTATCTGGATTCTACGAAAAACAAAAAGGCGAGCACTACTACGATTGGGACGCGCTAATCTCCAAAATACAAAAATACGGAATACGAAACGTTCTGACCACAACCGTGGCACCAACTGGTACCCTCTCTATGATTGCTGACTGCTCAAATGGAATGGAACCAACATTTGCACTGGTATTTGAAAAACGCGTAACAGTCGGCAGGTTCTTTTACACAAACAAGATCTTCGAGCAGGTCTTGCGGGAAAACGGACTGTACAGCGACGAAATTTTGGCTAAAATTGCAGACAATTATGGATCCGTCAGGAGCATGCCAGAAATCCCTGAATGGATACAAAACATCTTTGTCACCGCAATGGACATCCACTGGTCAGACCACCTGATGGCCCAGGCAGTATGGCAAGAATGGATTGGAAACGCAATCGCAAAAACAATCAACATGCCACACGACGTATCATCTGATGATGTAAAGGCAGCATATCTGCTAGCACACGAGCTGGGACTCAAAGGAATCACAGTATACCGTGATGGATCTAGGCACACCCAAGTACTACACCTAAGTGAAAACGCAGAAAAAACCTTTGAGGTGGAACCAAGCCAATACGTGCATCATTTCATAGCGCAAAATATCAAAAACTCATACATCAAGACCGAGGTAAACAAGGCGCTTGCGCTCAAAATACCAGACGAGCCACTCAAGGAAAGCGTAACAGAGGAGATAACAGAAGGGATGCTTTGCCCCGCCTGCAAGAACCACCTTGTCTTTGTTGAAGGGTGCAGCATCTGCATAGAATGCGGCTTTTCAGGCTGCACATCGGGCTGATTAGTAACTTTTTTACTCACATTTTTTGCTGCCAAAGTCATGAACAAAAAGGTCTTTGCAGGTATCGGAATTGCGGTAGCAATTGGCATCGCTGCAGTCCTGATGATGGGCTCACCTGTACTGCCAAATCCATCAGTAGAGCAAAATGAAAAACTCGGCCTCATAGTCAATACTCCAAGCAAGGAAGTGACGCTAGATCAGCTAACACAAATCTACTCTACCGCATCGTCTACCGGAATTGGAAGAAACAACTTGTATCTGTTTTGGAATCACATAGAACCAGAGCAAGGCCAGTACAACTGGAAGGACACCGACATTTTGATGAGTCTTAACAAGAAAAACAATCTCAAAGTTACATTGTATTTTTCCATAGTAAATGGAAGGATGGTTGGACCATATCCAGAGTGGATGGGCACGCCGGGTTTTGGAACAAGCCTTGAGCAAAAGGCAGTAAAAACACTCGATGCCGTCATATCAAGATACGGAATAATAGATCATGTGATAATTGGCGGCCAGCTGGACTCTTACTTTGATGATGCAGATGGCTCAGTTGGACTATATGAAGAGTTTTTCCAAAACGTATACACGAAACTCAAGGAAAAACACCCAGACATCAAAATTGGCAACGCTTTCTCACTAAACAATGTCATCAACAAAAACTTGGAATATTATGTAACAGATTATTCTGACCTTGGAGACTTTGTGGCGTTTACGTACATGCCAGTAGACAGGCTCAATGACATCACCAAAAACCCGCAGGAGGCTCATGCAGATCTCAACAAAATGCTAGAGCTTGTGCCAAACAACAAAGTCGCAATCTTTGAGCTCAGCTGGAGCACATCTGACTTGGTAAAGGGGGATGAAGCAGACCAAGCAGAATTTATCAAAACCGCGTACGATTTTTACAGGCAAAACGAGCCCAAAATCGAGTTTTTCACATGGTACAGGCAATATGACAGGCAGGAGGGAACCTGTGTAATTGAGCAGACCTTTGCTGAGTCTCAGATCACCCTCGCCGGAGATTCCTATGTGAGAGAAAGGCTTGGAGGATATACCTGCAACGCTGGCCTAATCAAGGCAAACGATTCCACCAAGGCCGGCTGGGCCGAGCTCAAAAAACAAATAGAATTGAGTAATACTACAAACTGATGTTCTCACTAATAATAGCAGAATCGTCGCTGGAGCTAGTGCCAAGGTAACTTCAAAAACACAACTCGGTAACATCGTACTGTAGAAAATTTGGCAAAAGGCCATCGGAAACACTCCTTGATAACTCGTGGCATTTTGCAGCAATGAGGGGAATAAAAAACGAGATAAAAAGAGGCAGGCCAGACATTGTGCATTTTTGCCTTCTGGAGGCATGTACCATACCACTATTTGAGCAGGACAAAATGACAGTTTACGTTCATACCATACATGATAAGGTAATCGAAATTGGAAAGGGTGTACGATTACCCAAATCCTACCACAGGTTTGCTGGCATAGTTGAAAAATTATTTTCTGAAAAAAAGATCAAAAACAATAATCAAACACTACTTTCATTACAAGACATGACGTTTTCAGAGCTGGTTGACAAAATAAAGCCAGACAAAGTGCTCGGTTTGTCTTCTGAGGGAAAACAAAGCAGCTATGGGGAAGTGGCTGAAATCTGCACCGACAAAACCTGTCTTGTAGTGGGTGGATTTCCAAAGGGCGAGTTTTTTGATTCCACCAAAAAAAGAATCGACGCTTTACGTAGTGTTGATAAACGACAGCTTGAGGCCCACGTGGTAATAGCACGAGTCCTCTACGAATATGAAAAAACCGTTTTTATGTAGGCACTCAAAGCTTCAATTTTGTGCGGCCGTAGTATAGCCTGGTAGTACGCTGGCCTTCCAAGCCCGTTACCCGGGTTCAAATCCCGGCGGCCGCACCTAACTTGCAAAAACTAAACCCTAATTTTCTTATACGCTGCCCTGTCAAGCCTGTTCATGATTCCAAGGCCAAGGCCTTTATGACTAATCCCTTGCACCAAAATTACATCGATTTTTTTTGCATCAAATTCTCGTAACCACCTAAACAGATTGGCAGCAATTCTACCAGAATCATTACCCGTGTATTTCTTCATGTCAGCTCTCTGTGAAATTCTATCGGTAGTCATTATTCCAATCCTATTTTGTCTCATCTTGTACAATTTGGTGAGCTGCATGATCTTTTTGTTTACATCTCGTTTGGCACCTTCAATCAAAATAAGCTTGGCTGCAGGCGAATAGTGCCTGTACTTCATTCCAGGTGACTTGGATGCAGACCTGACTTTTTTACCTCTCAAGAGTGGATGGATGGTTATCTTTCCAATCACTTTTTGCAGATCTTCTAATGTTACTCCGCCTGGCCGCAATAACACCGGCGTTTTTGTACTAAGATCAATCACGGTGGATTCTATCCCAATCTTTGTCTGTCCGCCATCAACGATCAGATCAATTCTCCCTTTCAAATCTTCCATTACGTGTTTTGCAAGAGTGGGACTGGGTCTTCCTGCCAGATTTGCTGATGGTGCTGCAACTGGCACACCGGCTTCCTTTATGATGAGTCGAGCGATTTTGTTTTGTGGCATTCTGATTGCCACAGTATCTAATCCCCCGGTAGTGATTTTTGGAACGATTTTTGATTTTTTTAAAACAATGGTTAGCGGACCAGGCCAAAATCTATCAACGATCTTTTCCGTGATTTCTGGAATCTCCCTTGAAAGCAGGAAGATTTCCCTTCTGTCGTAAATGTGAACAATCAGGGGGTTGTCGGATGGTCTTCCCTTAGCCACAAATATCCTTTCAACGGATACAGCGTCAAGCGCATTAGCACCAAGGCCATACACCGTTTCTGTTGGAAACGCAACGAGTTTCCCCCGTCTTATCAGCTTGGCAGCCTCTCTGATCTTTGAAATCTGGGGGTTTTTTTGTTCAACCACAAGCATTCTGGTTAACATCTTGATTTTAGAAAGGAACTGATACAGGCATATTAATCTACGAAATTTCAGGATTATTAAAGGGAGTTTTGCATTCAGTTTTGTGAAGCCTGCTACAAAACAAAT
>SBBK01000050.1 GCA_005240025.1 archaeon | reverse complement strand
CGTGTCGCCTTTATTCATGGCAATAAGCCATCAACCCTCAGGCTTGATATCACACAATGATTAGCTGGCGCTATGGAAAAAATTTCGTATAACATCTGCCTGTTTTTGTTAGGGATTTGAACCGTATGTAGTTCGGGGCTCCTATGGGCCCACCATTACACTAGGTGCGGGCCCCCTTTTAGGACGACCTTGCCGTTTGGAAGAGTTCCGACGTATTGCCAGCCTTCAGAGATTAGCTGCTCAGACTCGTCTGCCGTGGCGACCCGCTGCAATGATGCTGCTTATGATAAAAATTGTAAATTCTGTCATGCTAGCCCACCCACCACCTTGGATATTTCCTCAGGTGATATGCCAACTGCGTTGGAAACCGCTAGGTAGTCGTCTTTTGTGAAATTCGATACTGTTTCAGATATGTACTTGATTCCAAGTATCTTTTGAACTCTTTTTCTCAGCTCCGCAAACTCGACACTCGAATACCACGAAATGGCGTAAATATCCGCAATGTCCTTTATGCGCTTGTCATCCTTGGTCCTGCCCGGTACGGATCTGAGCTTCATGCAGATCAGAGTCTCCGGCATCGGAATGGTGAACTTACCGCCAAATTCTGTTATTGTGACGAATTTCTTGTCGACAAAGACATGAGAAAGAAACGGATCGTCAAGGAGTGGAAATCCGAGTATTTTTTCCGAGTCAGTATGCGTACTATCGCCCATGGGATCCACATACAGCTGGAACATGTCGTGCAGAGACTTTTTCTTGGACTCTTCCTCTGTCAGCTCCTCCTTTGTGTAAATATCGTAGAACTTTACAAATCTGGCGCTTATCCCAAAAAACCCTCTGTTCGTCAGAATCTTTGCTGACTGGGCCAGTGCCGACTTTTGCAACTCTTCTGTAGACCATGTTGGGTCAATGTGGAATCCAATATCAATGTCCCTTGAGCCGAGATAGTTCCTGCCGTTAATCTCATTGAACTTTGCATTTACTGTAAGATATACAGCCCAGCCGCCCATCAGACAGACAGGTTGGGTCATCTGCGAGAACATCGCAGTCAGGTGTTCCTGTGATATCTGCGTCTCATGGTCTGGATACAACGTCTTCCTCCTTTTTCAATAACATCTCCGCCGCCTCCACCCCCACCAGCCCCTCTACCATCAGATCCACTATCAGCTGCGGAATCGAGACGACAGTCAGGCCCTCCCTTACAAAAGAGTTGTAAAACACATGCTTATCAGTTGTCAATACTCTTACGTTCCCCTTTCCCACCAAGCCTTTCTTTGATAATTCCTCGTGCCATTTTTGTCTGTCCTCCGGCATGATGTAAAAGTCGATTCTTGACGTGAAGAGGTACTTTTGCACCAGGTTCTCGGCAGAGTATGTGGTGAGCGCGTACTTCATGTCGGTCTTTTTGAGAAAATCCATCATGTCCCTTACCATGTACTCCCTTGCCTCCGGCTCCATCCTGATGTCCTTCCACATTGTGATCAGCCCTCGATAGTCCTTGACCTTCGTTCCCTCGACTAGGCCGTCCCTTTCCAGCTTTCTTAGGAACTCGATAACCCAGGAGATGTTGGCGTCAGTCATCTTGACTATCCTGTACTTGGTGAGCTTCTCCTTCGGGTTGTTCAGAAGCACCCTCAGTATCCTCTCCCTGACGTAGCCCCGCCTTGCGGCAGGCTTTTCGGATGTATTGGCAGCTGTTATATGCATGTTAATTTACCAATATATTGGTAGTATCGTAAGTACTTAAAGTTAACCAATATGTTGGCTATGTGCCTACCTGCCCCAACAGGGGGGGGGGGCGCCGTATCTCAGCAAGGCGATAAACAAGAAGCAGAAATTTCGAATCTGAGAGTCGGGAAGGTCTATTTACCTTAGGCTACATTGCAAATATTGTTTTATCAACTAGCAATGATGTACGTGAAGAAAATCTTCCTCTTGCACCGATACTAGGGATATTTTCTGCCATAACTATAGCTGGAATCATTAACTGGAATACCGTAAATGTCGTCAACCCTTTAAATCAAAATGTGCCACAGTGTAAATATCTCGTTCCCTTTTAACACCATTAACAAACCTTATTGCATTTTGTATTTCCTTTTTGCAGTTGTCACTATCTCTACAAACAGTAGATTTTCTCATTTCGCTTTGCTTGGCAGTAATTCAATTTGTACACCATTCGGCGTGTCTACCTTAACCAATTTTTTTACATCATTCAAAGAGCCACTGACAATAATCAGAGTATTTGCAACATCTTCTTTACCACAACCCCATAATTTTGGTTGACCCTTTACTGGTTTTGCCTTTTGTGTCATGGGTGTTCCATGTACCGTGACATGAAAAGCAGACGACTGTTTTACGATCTTCGCAACCGCAGTTTTAACATTAGATGAATTATAACCCGTGAACAACAACTGGGCTCGCTCCACCATACCTCTTCACGCTCCTATTTTCGAGCTTTTTAAAAATATCAATTTTAAGCAAAATTTGACTGATCGCATCCTGAGCACACTTTTCTAGTACGTCAAACTGGCTTAAATCTGCTTGGCAGCTAGTTTTGGCCTGGGGCAGTCTTTCCAGAATTCTCAGCATATTGCGTCAGTACGAGCAATGAGAAGTATCCGGATTATGCAAGATATAGCAAATATCAATTCTAGCCGTTCGTGTACAGATATTTAAGGTAGTAATACCATAATATTATGGTTGAATTACCATAATAGTTGATGACCAATGATTGAACAAGAATTCAGAATACTGGATGTGCTGTCAAAGGAAATAGGGAACACCATGTCGATTAGACAGATTGCGGGCAAAATTCAAACCATGTACGGAACTGGTGATTACAAGAATATTTACGCAGCAATAAAGGAGATGGAAAAGAAGAAAACAATTGTCTTAGAACATGCCGGCAAATCATCAATCGCCAGATTGAATTTCGAGAATTATCTCATAATTGATTTGCTTGCAGAAATGGAGCTTAGAAAGAAGCAAGATTTTCTTATAGAGAAACAGGAGATGCAGATGCTGATGATGGAAATAGACACTTTGCTGCACAGTGTGCCTTTTGTCAAGTCGATTTCTCTGATGAATCCTGAGAGAAATGCAAAACTGAACAAGGCTGAGCTGATGTTTCATTTGAAGAATCCAAACAGGAAATTAATGGAGACAAAGATCGAAATTAATGCCATAATGAATAGTCTCCAAAGAATGCATAACATCAGAATAGATCATTTGATGTTGGAGGATGATATGTTTCTTGATTTGCTGAAATCAAATGAGAACAATCCTATCAAGGAGATGCTCCATAGCAAGATAGCAGCACTGTATCCGCAGGGCTTCTGGATGTCGATAAGAGGTGAGGTCTTGAGGGGAAGTAAAATAATTGCAGAGGAGATCGAAACTAGTCCTGCAAAGATAGCAGACGAGGATCTGATCTTCAATCTTGCAAGGTTTGGTTACACAGAGTTGGGGCCAAAAATAAAACAGGGCAGATTTATTTGCATAGAGTACATCGTAACTGCCATACTGTTCCAAAACGATGCAAGAAGGATGGATGCAATTCCAATAATTCTTGCAAAGAATTCAAAGAAAACAAGCTACGACTTGCTGTTGTTTTTGGTGCGAAGATACGGCTTTGAAGGGAAGATTCTTGGCATTCTTAGGGCATTACGAAACATGATTGCGCACGGGATGGCAGAAATTGACGAGCCTATAAGGCTGCTCGAAGCCATGAAAATAGAAGAAATCAAGGCAGATAAGAGAAGTATGAGGGAGAAACTGAGGCTATACAATGTCACTTGACAACACAAAACTTCTGGACTTCCTTGGGGAGGTAGACAAGGAACTCGAGCGAAAAATAGTGGTTGTTGCAGTAGGGGGAACGGCCATGACGCTTTTGAACGCAAAACCGTCCACGCTCGATGTCGACTTTACTATACCAGCAGAATACTATGGTGAGTTCGAGGCAGCAAAGAAAATAGTGCAGCCTGGATTCAGGGTAGATCTTTTTCATGATGGTGCGGTATTTGTCACGATGCTGCCTGAGGACTATCTGAAGAGAAGCAAGACGATCAGGACAAAACTGAAAAAGATTGACCTTAGGGCGCTTCACCCTGTGGACATTGTGGTAACAAAAATCGGAAGACTGGATGGCAGGGACATGCAGGATATAAAATCATGTGTTAAAAAATTCAAGATAAAAAAGGATCAGATTAAGACGCGAGCTGCTCAACTCGGATATGCTGCAAATGATAAGGTCTTTCAGGGCAATTTGGAAACAGTTGTGAAAAATTTTTTCAGGACTTCATAATCTAATTTGCGCGTACAAAATCTGTTTTTAACTATGACTATGTCTTCTTTGATTTCTCCAAAAAGATAATTTTCAATAAAAATGAAATTCTCTCTTTCAGTAATATTGGTCTTGCCATCGGAAATGATCTTTCTTGACCATAGTATTACAGCAGGTATGTTGACCAATTCATAAACAGATTCAAGTAGCGCATCGACAAGCTCAGATACATCGTCTATCTTCCAAAAATAAAAATCAGAAACAAGTCCTTCAAAACTCTTTATCTCCATACAACACGTTTTCGACAGCACATGATTTTGCCGCACAGATTCTTCCTACCGATTCAATGATCACTACCGCAATTCCAAAATTCAACACCGCCTGGACCATATACAGCACGCCCATATCTGGCACATATTATTCAAATTCAATCTCACTTGATCAGATGATGCGTGAGGTCTCTACAAACGGATGGAGTGCAAGCTGCCCGCCATTTAACGACTGT
>SBBK01000219.1 GCA_005240025.1 archaeon | reverse complement strand
GCAATAAATGATGATTACAGTAAATTTTTCTTTCTTATTCTTTCCGATGGTGAAGAAATACCTTACGAACTAATAGATACAGAGACGATTAAAATTAATTTCCAAAATTATACTAAAAAAATAGAAATCATTGGTGCGTCACGATTAAATTAACGGAATTTTGTACTAGATGGCTAATCAAAAAATAAATGTTATGTGTATTCTAAGCCCACCGATGGCGCTCTGCCGTCTTTTTCAAGTTCATAGACCCGTACCCACCGGGGAAGGAAGTCCCACTAGACCCGTTTAAGACCTGCACCCACAATGGTGGCGAGTCCTAAGACCCACGGGAATCCAACACCCTTATTAGATGTTACTGCCATGGTAACATTATGTCATACTATGAGCTGTGGACCATACTGAGCAACTGGAGGGGCGAGTTTACCAGCGAAGACTTTGCCAGAACTTTTGCCAGCCCCAATCCACGAAAGGTCCTGCACGATATGACAAAAAAGGGTCTGCTCAGGCACAACAGTTACGGCAAGTACAAAGTCAGGTCAGTCGACGATTACGTGAGCTCAAAGAACAACATAAACTCCGGATACGATCTGCTCAACAAGTCTGATCTGCCATATGCCCTGACCGACGTAGACGGCGTCTTCGTCTGGACAAAGGGCGGATACAATGCTGGCAGGTTCTTTGGCTCCTATCCCATACACATGAAAGTCTTGAAATCAGATGTGGCCAGGTGGAGGAGATTTTTTGCAAAACACGGCAGAAAGACCATGCTTGGCGGAGAAAAGCCAAGAGAGACGTTGTTTGGAGTCTATTACGTCCTCTATCCGGAAATCAAGTTGAAGGCAGAAACAGAAGAGGGGCTAAAAGTGGTTCCTCTCAGTGATACAGTAGAATTTTGCAACAAGAACACATACACTTTTGAGCCCGCTCTAGAGTTGCTTGACGAAGAATACAATCTCGGCCTCAAAGTGAGATACAGCAGGCAGTAATGTCACAAAAAGATCTCACGGCAAGGGAGGCCGAAGTGATCAGAATCCTGAAGGCGCTCGGTGGAAGTTTTGTCGTGATCGGCGGATATGCAATCAACGCGCTGACATCGCACAGATTCTCAGTAGACTGCGACATCGTGACAGATTCAAAGGGAATGAAAGAGGTAGGAAAAATTCTCAGCAAGGAAGGATACACTGTCTTGTCAAGAGTGAGGAAGCAATCAATTTATGGCGTGAGGATGAAAAAATACATCAAGCGGGTGGACTCGAGGAAAGTTTCTGTGGAGGTATTTCCGAAGGTGGTCAGCTGCCGACAGACCGATGGAACGTGGGATTTTGAACTCGTTGTGGCTAATTCGTCGAAATTGCGAGTCGTCGGCCTGACGGCCTCGACTGAGGCCCTTGTTCCAAAGAAGGAATTACTGATTGCAATGAAGATACATGCTGGCCGGGATACGGACCTAAGAGACGTGGTGATGCTAAGCGAGGGGGTAGACTGGAGCATGATAAAAGAATTTACGTCGTGTGGGGATACCGCCAAGGTCAAAAGGCAACTCGAATCGGCAATCTCAACAATAAGCAAGTCCGAATTTGCCTCTGCACTGAAGGCTGAATTTGGTATTCGTTACGATGTCTCCCCAATAATCAAACGAACCCTAGATGGGCTAAAGAAAGTTAAGAGAATCTTTTGAAATCCATCAGCAGGATATTTTGCTGCGATGGCAAGGCCCGCATGCCCAATATCCACTGTGGTTAATAATGGGAAAATATGGATGCCCTGTTGGCAGCTGATTTTACAAATTCATGCGTAACATCACTGGCGATCGAGTCGTCATACATTTTATTCCTTGTGGCAACTTTTTGGCTCAAGGGATTCATAGTGCAGGGGGTGGGATTTGAACCCACGAACCCCTAAAGGAAGGGATTTCCTAGTTGGATCTTGAGTCCCTCTCGGTTGACCGGGCTTCGATACCCCTGCAAGAACGGTTTTCAAATCAGAGTATATAACTTCTTTAGGGAATGATCCGGTAAAAGTCGAATTTTTGCATACTAAAAAAAACTTATTACCAGTCTAGTTTAGACTTTATTCCGTGGTAACAACAGCACAAGCAAAAAACATGAGAGACAAAATCGACATAGAGGGAACAGTGGAGCGAATGGAAGAGCCACGCACAGTCAATCTCAGGACAGGCGGAACCACCCGGGTCTGCAATGCATTCTTGGCGGATAGCGAAGGCGATATCAAAATTGCACTGTGGGGAGACGATATACAAAAGGTAAAAAACGGCTCAAAGATCGCAATTAAAAACGGCTACACAAGCACCTTCAAGGGCGAAGTCTCCTTGGGAAAGGGAAAATACGGCGAGCTCATAGTACAGGAATACTAGGCAAAGTCAGGCCGACTTTTTTTGTAATCATACACTAGGACTATTGCGCCTGCAATGATTACGATGATTCCCAGAATCAAAAGTATTCCGGAAACTGCAAGCGGCACCAAAACCTTGGATACCGTCGAGTCGGGATCGGAAAATGCAGCCCCTGATGACTCGTCAGGATTTTTGGAAAACATCATGACTACTGTTATTTCCCGCTGGCCCGTGTTTTGCACGTTAAAGTTGTAAATGTCACTCTTTTCTATTGGGATTGTCTGAAATGATGCAGGCTGGTCCATGTTGAATTTGCCAAACTCGTCACCGTAAATGTTTGTTATAGTTACAGAGACTGCATCATCGCTTTCATAGTCCAGTATCTGGATTCCCCAGAGCAGAATCTCCGTTCCAGTTGTGGCATCAAATGGAAACGACACTGTCTGGCCTGGCCCTATGACGGTTTCTTCCGATATTTCGTCAAGCATTTCCTGCAAGAGTTGGGCAATTGAAAACCTGTTTTGATCAAAACTGACATCATTTAGCACAAGTGATACCACGGCAAAAGATATGGCAGCCATTACGGCACCCCCAGCTACAATGTAGAGCCCGCGTTTTTTTAGCATGGTTTTGTTTGTAAAATTATTTGTTTATGAAGGTATGCTGACTAGCGCCGCGATTTTTTGGGTTTTCTTTTGTGTTTTTTTGCCGCCTCTTTTGACTTTGATCTTTTTTTGATCTTGGATTTCTTTGTTTTTCTTTTTAGCGTAAGCATTCTTTTTCTTGCCGCTTTTTTTAGTGCGAGCGACCTTTTTCTTGCAGCCCTTTTTTGTGCCGCCTTTTTTGCGGCCTGCCTTCGCTTTTTTGCCACCACTTCCTCAAGTCTTTCGGATGCTTTCTTGAGGGTCCTGTTGATGCTGGCCTCCCTTTTTTCCGCCGCGCTGACCTTTCTTTTCAGTGATTCTTTTGCCATTCCGCTTTTCTTTACGAGTCCGACCAGTGCGGGTTTTGCTTGCGTCTGCTTGTGGATTTGCTGGCTTGCCTTTGATTTTGATTTTTTATGGGCCTCGATTTCCGGCGCTAGTTTTTGCAATGCCGACTCGCGCTGCTTTATTTCTGACCTGAGATCCTGGATTTTTTCATTTGCCTGATTCAGGAGTTCTGTCGCGGCCTGTTTTTCCTCGTCGGTCTCGGCGTTGCCAAGGTCGATTTCCGCCTGCTCTTTTGATTCCGTTTCTTGCTTGAGGCGCTCGTGTGCTGCCCTGATCAGCCTCTCAAGACTCTCCTTTCTGGCAACAATCTGGTTAAACTCGGCGTTGATGTCGACTAGGTTTTCTCTGGTGTCCTCAAGGCGTCTCTGCAGGGATATCAGTCCGGAAGACGACTTGCGGTTTAGCGACGATACTTTTTCCAGTTCTCTCTGGGTTTTCCGTCTTTGCTTTGTGGCATCAAGCTTTTGCTGTCTTAGCTTCTGTACCATCTTTGATAATGAGGCCAATGATTTTGGTCGGTCTAAATTATCCGATAAGTTGTTACTATAATCAGTATTTGACCACCGGGTAAACAAGTTTCACTCGGTTTTGCGTGATATCTACAGCAAGAATGATTAGATGCCAGCTACCCAGGTATCATGTGGAGTTTCATCCCTCACAGATCCCAGTTGTAAAGACCTTCGTGGTAAAAGACGAAAGGACCGCATCGGAATCTGCAGGCCAGATGGCAGACATGGGCTTTGAAAATCAAAAGGGCGGGTTTCTGGTGTTGATGCCAAGGCAGGAAAAGCTGGCAAAGAGGATAGGCTTTACAATAACGACGGAGATCAACTACAGGCTTCGCAGGGCAAACCAAGACCGCAACCTGAGATACTGGACATACCACCACGACGACCAAAACTATGCTATTTTGCTGATAAGTGCCAAGGTTTTCGATTCGCTAGGCCTGTGATTTGAAGATTACATCGAGTTTGAGCTTTTTTCCAATCAGACCAGACAGCAGCATGCCAAAGACCACCCCCCCAAAAACATCCATTGGGTAGTGCTGCAAAACATAGACACGGCTAAAGGACTCCAAAACAGGAAAGATCCATACCAGATAACACCCCCTTGGGAACCGTTGCGATAGCGCATATCCAATTATGAATGCCGCCACAGATGCGCGCGTAGCATGTCCAGATGGAAACGAGCCGTCGGTTCCAAGCACGAACGTATCACGGCCAACGTCGAATGGCAGATCTGTCCCCAGAAACTCCATCTTTGGTCTGGGATTGTCGACCACATAGCCCTTGATGTAGCCTGCGGCAATTGTGCCCACCACCAGCGTAAGCAACAGAACAAGACCAGTCCTCCTGGTTTTCCTTATTACGAAAACCACCATACTGAAACCAACAAGCCAGATGACGTCTCCAATCTCTGTTGTTGCCCACATGAACAGATCAAGGGCCCTGTTTCCGGCAATCGACTGAAAATATGTAATCGTGAATTTGTCAAACTCGGCTGTGATCTTTTCGTTTACCAGTATTGCCATGATGACAAATGCCGCTGCCAGAATGAAAAACGGCCTTGAGCGCACATCAAATAACCAGTTTTGCAATTAAAGGTGACTGGGTGGTCTTGTTTTTAATTTTTCTGTGGAGGTATAGTTTTGGCGGATTTTTGTGCGGATCGGCTGAAAGGTTTTAAGATGGCAAAAAAAGAAGCCAGATGTGAAGATCCTAACACTTGATGATTTTGACCTCAGGGGAAAGACCATATTGCTGCGGGTCGACATGAACTGCCCAATTGATCCGGCAACAAACGAGATCTCTGGAACAAAAAGAATCGAGGAGGCCACGGAAACCATCAATGCCCTAAAGGATTCCAAGGTAGTTGTGGTCTCCCATCAGGGAAGAGTTGGAAACAAGGACTACATTGGAATGACAGAACACGCAAAAATTTTGGAGCAATTTCTTGGCAGGCCAGTCAAGTATGTCGAGGATGTGATTGGGGCACTTGCACAGTCTGAGATAAAAAAAATGAAAAACGGCGACATCATTTTGCTTGATAACCTCAGGTTTTGCGCAGAAGAAAACTACGAGTTTTCCCCAGAAGAGGCGGCAAACACAATCATGGTAAAAAGGCTTGGCGACCTTTTTGATCTGTGTGTTTTGGATTCCTTTCCAAGCGCACACAGGGCGCACCCCTCCCTTGTAGGTTTTTCCCACGTCATTCCGGCGTGTGCAGGCAAAATTGTCGAGCGCGAGGTAAAAAAGCTCGAAGAGATTCTAACCGTTGCCAAAGCCCCCCACGTGGTGGTTCTAGGCGGCTCCAAGGTGACTGACAGGCTAGAGGCAATCAAGATGCTCATAAAGCGGGGCCGTGCGGACCAGATCCTTCTGACTGGCCTTATTGGAAATGTATTCCTGCGAGCCCAGGGGCGGGTCAAGTACCCCCTTGGGATAAAAGGCGAAGACGACGCGGTCTCAAAGGCCCATGCACTGATGGGTGAGTACCCCGATGTCTTTTTCACACCTGTTGATGTCGCAATAAACAACAACGGCCAGAGAATCGAGCTCGATGTTCGGGAGCTGAACAAAGGCGACCAGATTTACGACCTCGGGCCAAAGACAATCGAGCATTATTCCAAGATAATATCTGGCGCCGGGACGGTTTTCATTTCTGGTCCCCCTGGATTTTTTGAAAAAGAAGGTTTCAGCTACGGCACCAAGGCCCTTCTAGAGGCGGTTGCAAACTCGATGGCGACAACAATTGTCAGCGGCGGACACCTCACGTCTGCCCTAAAAAAATACGGCCTTGCAGAAAAAATAACTCACATAAGCACCGCAGGTGGCGCACTTGTGTTGTACCTGACCGGAGAAAAGCTTCCAATGATCCAGTCCCTTGAGGCGGCAGCCAAAAGATCTGGATAGTTGAAGGTGGGGCACAAACATTTTCAAAAAAACACACTAGCATCCAAGCATGTGCTTGACACATTGTGGATTCCTGCTGCCGGTTATGGAATCATAGTAATGGCAGGATAGTTCACAAACACATCAAAACATACGATGACACATTACACTCTCCTTACTGGAATGAGATATACCCCAAAGGTATTCTTCATTCTATCAATCTCACAATGGAAGCTCTTCTGCGAATTAATCTCCCAGGCCGGCAAGTAGCTTGCAGAGTATGCAGGCCGCACGATTTGATTATCAAGCACCTTGCAGCAGAATCTCTCCATCCTGTTCACATGGTAATGAATCAGATATGGGGAGTTCCAAAGCATTTTCCATTAAATGATTTTTAGAAACTGGTGAATCTGGGCAGAATAATTATGCCCAAGTCTCAAATAGCTGCACCACAAGCAGGGCACTTGGTTTCTTCGGATCTGCAGATGTAGCTTTGCCCCTGGCATGAGACACACTGGAGTTTTTCCAGGGCATCAAACAGCTTGAACCACTGGGTGGTAAAGTTTTGCGCAATGTTTCGCATCATTCCAGAATCGCAGAGCTCGTCAAAGTGTTGCTCCATGTCATCAATTGTCAGGGATTTGTCTATTGCGCCATTTTTTTTCAGCACCTCAAATATCTCGTCGTTTGTAAACCGGAGATTCGAGTCATTGTATTTCTCAAATATCACCCTGCGGATTTTTTGCGAGATTTCAGACATCTCAGTACAGCGCAGAGGCCTCCGCCTTGAGTGCGTCCGCATTTGCGTCCTTTAGCTTGCCTGCCAGATATGTGTAGAGGCCGTATTTTAGCACCTTTAGCGACAAAAGGGCGCACTTGATCCTAACTGCCTGCAGGTTTTGCAGCCCCAGCTCGCCCAAGATTTCGTCCTTTTGGATTTTTTTGACGTCGTCAATGGCCTTGCCCTTTACCAGTTCGGTGAGAACCGATGTGCACGACATACATATTGCGCACCCCCTTCCCTGGAACTTGATGTCCGTTACCTTGTTGTCCTGGACCTTCATGAAAATGTCGATGCTGTCGCCGCACAACGGGTTGCTGTCGTGGTACGATATGTCCGGGTTTTCTATTTTTCCATAGTTGCTTGGGTGTCTTGAATACTCGACAATCATTTCGTGATAGATGTCTGCGTTGCCGCTCATAGTTTGAACACCCTGGCTGCCCTGTTTAGTGAGCTTACCAGTACGTCTATTTCGTCCTTTGTGTTGTAAATGTAAAAGCTTGCGCGCGAGGTTGCTGCAACATCAAGCCTTTCCATCAGGACCTGGGCGCAATGGTGGCCAGACCTGATTGCCACACCGTCCTCATCAATAATGGTGGCAAGGTCATGGGGATGGATGTCGGCAAAATTAAACGAGATTACCCCGCCCCGCCTTGAGAGGTCTGGTGTGCCGTAAATTTTTAGGCCCTTTATTGAGGAGAGTTTTTCCAGAGCATATTTTGTGAGCTCGATTTCGTGTTTTCTGACAAAATCCATTCCAATTTTTTCAAGATAATCAATTGCTGCCGAAAATCCGATGACATCTGCGATGTTTGGAGTGCCCGCCTCGAACTTGTATGGAAGATCGTTCCACGTAGTTTCGTATTTGTGCACCTCGCGTATCATGTCTCCGCCTCCGTGAAATGGCGCCATGGCCTCAAGGAGTTCTTTTTTTGCCCACAGGACTCCAACGCCTGTTGGACCCAGCATTTTATGGGCGGAAAATGCAAAGAAGTCACATCCAAGTTCTTGGACATTTACCTTCATATGGGGAACAGACTGGGCCCCGTCGATTAGCACTCTGACTCCCGCGTTTTTGCATTTTTTGATGATTGTGTCTACGTCGGTTATGGTGCCCAAGACATTTGACATGTGGCTTACAGTCACCAGTTTTACTCTGCCAGTCTGCAGGTATCTGTCAAGATGGTCCAGGATTAGTGTACCTTGGTCGTCCATTCCTATATACTCCAGTCTTGCCCCCCTTTCCTTTGCCAAAAGTTGCCATGGGACAATGTTACTGTGGTGCTCGTATTCCGTAGTCATAATGATGTCTCCTGAAGCTATGTTTTGTCTGCCCCAGGCATATGCCACCAGATTTATTGCCTCGGTGGTGCCGCGGACAAAGACAATTTCCTGCCTGTCCTTTATGCCAATGAATCTGGCTACCTTGTCGCGCACCTCCTCAAAGGCCTCAGTTGCCTCCTCTGCCAGTGCATATACTGCCCTGTGGATGTTGGAGTTGTGGTTTGTGTAAAAATCAGATATAGCGTTAATCACCTGGACTGGTTTTTGTGTTGTTGCGGCATTGTCCAGATACACAAGGGGTCTGTCATTTCGCACCCTTCGCTGCAAAATTGGAAAGTCCTTTCGAATGTGCTCAACAGAGAATGTGGTTTGCAATTTATACCTCCACGTAGATCTCGTCCTTTTCTACTTTAATATTGTATGTCTTTAGCGGCAGCTCGGCTGGCGGGTTTTGTGGCCTTCCATCCCGCAGATTAAAAACAGATAGGTGCAGCGGGCACCTGACTCCCTCCTCGCTCAAAAAGCCACCGGCAAGGTCTGCCTCCTCATGAGTGCAAATTCTATCCGTTGCATAGATTTGTCCGCCGAGGTCTGCAATGAGAATTTGCTTGTTTTCAAAATCAAAGCTGCACATCTGGTTAGTTCCAAGCTCGGCTCTTTTGCACGCTTTGACCCACCTTCCCAACAGCTCACCGGTACTTGTAGTGGGTTTCAAGCTGGTCTGCTTCCCTGTAACGGACTTCTTCTACTTCAACTATTGAACGCAGGTGCTCGTCTGATTTGAGGACCAGGTCCCTTCCGCTCCACTTGGCATCTATCAGATACGCAATCCAGGCCCTCACCTGGTATGACATTGTCCTTGACATTGGTTCTAGGAATCCCTCCACGATAATTCTCTGCGCCTCTGAGCGATCCAGGCAGCGGGTTCCAAGGTAAAATATCTGCTCCTCATCTGCCTGGGCAACGGATGCCGAGTGGGTTGCCTTGACGTCGTTTGTAAATATCTCAAGCCCCGGAATTGCGTCGGATTTTGCGTCCTTGTCAAGCAGAATCGACCTTCCCGAAAGAAATGATTTTGATTGTGGTGCGCCCTCGAGGATTTTTATCATTCCCTTAAAGAGCGATTTTGACTTGTTTTTGAGCACCGCCCTCTGCACTGCCTTACCCTCAGTGGATGGTTTTTTGTGTATGAGGTTTGTCGACAGATCAAATGACTGCTCGTCATCTCCAAAGACAATTTCTGCGTCCTCTGCAGATGCACCGGCCCCGTCAAGAAAATAATTCGTCCTAAATCTGGATAGCAGCGAGCCAAACAATCCAAGATACCAGTTTATTTTTGCGTCCTGTGAGATCGTGGCGTTTCTTGTAGAAAAATTGACTGCAGATCTGTCCATTGCCTCAAGCGTAGTCATCTGGAGCTGGCTGTTTGGGTGGGCCTGCACCGTTTGCAGTTCCAGATAGGCCTGCTGTTTTGTGCCCTTTGGGGCATACAGCTCCTGCACTATCGTTGCCTTGCTGCCCTGCTCTGCAACTATCACGTTGTGGGAAATTGTCGATGTGCCGTCTGTCGATATTGATGACACCATGTGTATTGGCTTTTCCAGTACCAGATTTTTTGGAATTTTGACAAATATGCCAGAATTGAATGCAGCATTGTTTAGTGCAGTGTACTTGTCTTCATTTGGGTCACAGGATTCAAAG
>SBBK01000220.1 GCA_005240025.1 archaeon | reverse complement strand
CTCCCTGCCAGTATCAATTTGCGCAAAGTTCTCAATCTTGTCTACGGCATAAAGCGAGAGAAGTTTTTTTGCTTTTGCAACATCGATCTTTCCACGTTTTAATGATTCCAGTATCTCCAGTACTTCCAACAGAAATTGTGTGTCGGAATTGACTAAAAAACTGATCAGAACCTAAAGCCCGGCAAGTGCACTTTTTACACTATCGATTCCCCTGTGGAACCATTCCTTTTCATGCTGGTCTAGATCGAGTTCTATTATCTTTTCAACGCCGCCCCTGCCTATCACCGCAGGCACCCCGATTGAGACATTGCTTTGGCCATATTCCCCATCAAGCGGTGTTGCTACCGGTATCACTCTTTTTTTGTCCTTGAGGATTGCCTCAAGTATTGATGATATGGCGTTTCCTGGAGCGTGAACAGTGGCGCCCTTTAGCTCTATTACTTTGGCTGCTACCTGTCTTGTTTCTTGTACCAGCTGGTCAAGTCTCTGCTTTGATAGTACTGCCGACAGTGGAACCCCAGCCACAGTAGAAAATCTCGGTAATGGCAGCATGTTTTCGCCATGCTCGCCAATTACAAGGGCGCGAATTGAATCACGCGAGTAGCCGGTCGCCTCATGAATAAACTGGACAAATCTTGAGAGATCAAGCATGTTCCCCATGCCAACAACACGATTTCTGTCAAACCCGGAGGTCTTGTATGTGATGTGCACCATTGGATCAAGTGGATTTGTAACGGGAACAATGGTGGAACCGCCTGCAAATTTTCTAATGTTTTCAACCACGTCTTTTACTATTCCGGCATTAATCTTGAGCAGATCCATTCTAGTCATGCCTGGTTTTCTGCCAGAGCCTGCCACCACAACTACGACATCAGACCCCTTCATATCGGCATAGTCATTTGAGCCCCTTATGTCCACATCAATGCCCTGCTCAGAAAGCATGTGGTTTAGATCCATTGCCTCGCCCTGCGGCAGACCTTTTACAACATCCAGGAGCAAAATCTCCCTGTCTAATTTCCTGAGGGCTGAAAAGAGAGCAGCGTCGCCGCCAACCTTCCCAGAGCCAATTATTGTAATCACATTTTGGCACCTCTGAACTAGATACTTAAATCTATTGGGATGCAAAATTGCGTGGCGAATTAGTTTTTCACACGTAAAAACCAGGGATCCATAGACAGCAGTGTCAGAATTTATATGCATTTTTGCAATTTGATTCATCATGGTTCTGGTAATTGATCCGCAAATTGCGGGCATCTCTGGAGACATGATTTTATCTGCACTAGTTCACATGGGCGCAGACAAATCAAAAATAATCAAGGGCGTAACCCTCTCACAAAACTATCTGCGTGGTTCTAAAATCAAAAAGATTGATTTTAAGAAAGTAAACAAGCACGGAATCAAGGCAACAGCACTTGTTCTTGAATTGGATGAACATCACCATGAAAGAAAGGGTGTGGAAATTGAAGACTGTATAAACAAAACGGTACAAAAACTCGGCCTTTCAGAAAAAGCAAAAACCTTTGCAAAAAAAACCATAAACACGCTGATTGCAGCAGAATCAAAAATTCATGGAGTTCCAATGGACTCGGTTCACTTTCATGAGGCCTCAAGCATTGATACGGTGATTGACATTGTTGGAACCACAGTGGCACTTGAGGATCTGAATTATTTTGAGGATGAAATACTCACGACTCCGGTCGCTGTGGGGGGAGGGGCAGTTACGTTTTCGCACGGAACAGTATCAAATCCAGCAGGCGCAATACTGGAAATATTTCAAAAAACCGGCATTCTGATCTGCGGAAATAATACCAGGGACGAACTTACGACACCAACTGGTGCAAGCATTTTGTCAAGTCTGGCAGACAGATGCATCGAGTTTTACCCAATGATGAGAATCAGCTCAATTGGATATGGGGCGGGGCAAAAAAACTTTGATGGGTTTTCAAACGTGCTCAAAATCGTACATGGCCAATCATCTGGCAGCCTACAGGCAGACTCTGTGGTTATTCTTGAAACCAACGTAGATGATATCAGTGGCGAGGTTCTGGCACACATAATTGACAAAATAATGTCAAGCGGGGCAAAAGATGTATCGGTGATTCCATCAATCACAAAAAAGGGACGGCCAAGTCACATGATATCGGTAATCTGTGATCCTGGCGCAGTCGATCACCTGTCAAATCTGCTCATCTCTGAAACCGGAACGTTGGGTGTGAGAATAAGGAGGTCGGATCGGCTCATAGTTCCCAGGCAGATCCGTACACTCAGGTTACAACTACACAAAAAAGAATTCACAGTAAGATGCAAGGTTGCAAAAACCGGCTCCAAAATCATCCAGTTCAAAGTTGAGTATGATGATATCAAACTCGTTGCCGAGAGGCTTTCATTGACATTCAGACAAGCCGAAGAATTAATCAAAGTCGAAGTAAGAAAACATCTATGACAAAACTGGATAATCTAACCGACTGGTTTTCAGACAAAAAAAGTGCACTGGTGGCACTGTCTGGAGGTGTTGATAGTGCGCTGGTAGCATATGCGGCACACAAAGTCCTTGGCAGGGGGGCGCTCGCAGTAACTGCCGACTATAAGACACTTGCACAGGAAGAGCTACAGACAGCAAAAATGATCTGCCGGGAAATTGGAATACGGCACGTCATAATTTCATATGATGAACTGCAAAATGCGGACTTTGTAAGAAATGACAAAAACAGATGCTTTTACTGCAGAACAGAACTATCAGAGCATCTCAGGCAGCTCGCACAAAAAGAGCACATTGAGATAATCGTAGATGGAACAAACATCGATGACCTTGGGGACTATCGTCCGGGAATTACGGCCATGAAAAATAATGGCATCCGCAGTCCGCTGGTGGAAGTGGAATTCTCAAAACAGGACATAAGAACTG
>SBBK01000162.1 GCA_005240025.1 archaeon | reverse complement strand
GCTGGGACTACCCGGGTATCTAATCCGGTTTGCTCCCCCAGCTTTCATCCCTCACCGTCGAACGTGTTCTGGTGGACCGCCTTCGCCACAGGTGGTCATCAATAGATCAAAGGATTTTACCCCTTCCTATCGAGTACCGTGTACCTCTCCCACTCCCTAGCTGCCCAGTATTTTCGGCGGCCTATACGTTGAGCGCATAGATTTAACCGAAAACTTGAGCAGCCGGCTACGGATGCTTTAGGCCCAATAAACCTCCTGACCACTCGAGGTGCTGGTTTTACCGCGGCGGCTGACACCAGAACTTGCCCACCCCTTATTCGCCAGTGTTTCTAGGACTGGCAAAAGACTCCTTTAGCAGGAGACACTCGGATTAACCTTGTCGTGCTTTCGCACATTGCAAAGGTTTCTCGCCTGCTGCGCCCCATAGGGCCTGGGTCCGTGTCTCAGTACCCATCTCCGGGCCCCTCCTCTCAGAGCCCGTATCTGTTATAGCCTTGGTGGGCCATTACCTCACCAACTAGCTGATAGACCGCAGTCCCATCCTACGGCGATAAATCATTTGGATCACAAGCCATTCCAGGCATTGTGGTCTATCGGGGATTATACTCAGTTTCCCGAGGTTATCCCCATCCATAGGGTAGGTTAACTACGTGTTACTGAGCAGTTTGCCTTGTATTGCTACAACGACTCGCATGGCTTAGTACCAATCCGATAGCAGTCAGGTCCCGCAGGATCAACGGGATTCTCACTTCTTTGGTTTATTTTATTTGGAATTGGACGGAATGCACTAATCTTCACATAATCAGATTAGATCATTTGATCAAATCCTCATTTTGTATGCGTAACTGGAGGCCTGTAAATCACAAAATGGTACGATACCATACTTTCATCACAAGCGCCGCCTAAGCGTTACGTATGCAAAAGGAGAGCAAATTAAATAGCATATAAACCATGCATAATTTTTTGCAAAACCGTGATTTTTTCCGATCAAAAATATATGCCGCCATATAAAGTAGCATGTAGCTGATGAAAAATTTCGAAAAAATCTACAAAGAAAAAACGAGTCGCTCGGCCCGACTTTTTAATAAATCAAAAAAGCTACATGTGAACGGCGTAAGCCACAACATTCGGTTTTTTGAGCCGTACCCATTTGTAGCAAAGTCGGCCAAAGGGAAATTTCTCATGGATGCAGATTCCAACAAATATGTCGATTTTTGGATGGGCCACTGGAGTCTCATTTTAGGACATGCCGCAGATTCTGTCTCAGATAGAGTACGAGATCAGATCTCAAATGGCTGGATGTACGGGGTCGTAAACAAAAACACAATCGAGCTATCAGAGCTAATTTCAAAATCGGTGCCAGTCGCGCAAAAAATCAGATACGTGTCGACTGGAACGGAGGCAGTCATGTATGCGGTAAGACTTGCTCGTACGGTAACAGGTAAAAAAACAATTGCAAAGATAGATGGCGGGTGGCACGGGTACACAACAGACCTGCTAAAGACAGTCAATTGGCCTTTTTCACAATCTGAAAGCGGCGGTCTTGTGGATGAGAAACACATCACATCTCTACCATACAACAATTTAGAAAAATCCATTGAAATCCTGACGTCTGTAAAAGATCTTGCCGCAATAATTGTCGAGCCATTTTTGGGAGGCGGGGGATGCATACCAGCAACAGAGGAATACCTGGCAGGATTGCAAGAGTTTGCAAAAAGAAAAGGTGCGATGTTTATTTTAGATGAAATAGTCACAGGCTTCAGATTCAGATATGGGTGCATCTACGAAACAATGAACCTTGATCCCGACATTGTCACGTTAGGAAAGATCGTTGGCGGGGGATTTCCGGTCGGTGTAATTTGTGGAAGAGACGACATAATGAAATTCGCAGATACAACAAAATATTCAAAAACAGAGCGGGCATACATTGGCGGCGGGACGTTTTCTGCAAATCCCATGACGATGACTGCAGGTCATGCCACACTAAGCTACCTAAAGAACAACAAAGGGACATATTCCAAAATCGAAAGACTTGGTTCAAAAACGCGAAAAGGATTAGACAAGACCTTTGATGGCAGGGTCATAACGACTGGCAGGGGCTCGCTGTTTATGACCCATTTTGTCAAGGACGGGATTTCTCAGATTACGAATTCAACTGATGCTGCAAAATGCGATACAAAACTACTGCAAAGATTCCATCTAGAAATGATTGCCGGGGACGGAATATTTTTCCTGCCAGGCAAGCTTGGCGCATTTTCCAACGCGCATTCTGATGAGGATTTCAAACTATTAATTGCTGCTGCACAAAAATTTGCAAGCAATCAAAAAAGTTAAGAAAACCGTTCGGTGTGTTGTGCAGTGTTGACACAGACAAGATAATGTCAGCATCTGGAGAGGAAGGAACCTAAATTAGGCAGAATTTTCATCCTCACAACACCTTGCTTGGCATCAGATACAGCATAATACATTGCCGGCGTCCCCCTGGCAAGAGCTCAAATCCCCACAAGATAAAATCCTCCGAAGCACACTATATCCAGAGTGGGCAGGGCATCATGTATGTTGGGGATGAATCCTGCGAGATGAAGGTAAATCAAGCCATATCACGCCGTTCGCAAGGCAGCACATTAAGAACGCCGGAAGCAGCACATAGAGTTTTTGTGGATTCAGCATCGTCAAGACTAAATTGTGGAATGAATTCACTTCAAGCAACCAACTATTTGAGGG
>SBBK01000159.1 GCA_005240025.1 archaeon | reverse complement strand
CAGAATCCCATATTCAAGGACATTATGAAAATAACAATTACACCAATGCTTTCGTCTTTGTTAATTCTTGATCACGCAGACATTAATTCTGAGCAAGAGATGATTGGTTATGGAATGGGTGTTATTTTGATAAACATTGGTATCTATTTTGTCATTCCTGCACTTTTGATATCAAAACTACGCAAATTCTGACTAGACAGAGATTAGAATAAGGATTTTTATGGATCTCTGGTTTGATAAAACCCAATGAAGACAATAGCTATAGGCTCCATCTTTGCAATGTTTGCTTTGATGGCAGTTGCTCCCTCTGTTTTTGCAGATCATGCAAATGTGGCGGTGAGCATTCCAGCTGGGTCATCAACAGAGGGATGTGAAGCAACAAACGAGTGCTACGTTCCCGCTGAGGTAACCATTGACGTTGGAAGTGAAGTGACTTGGACAAACGACGACACAGCAGCACACACAGTTACCAGTGGAACGCTTGATGGCGGTCCAGATGGAATATTTGACAGCCAGCTTTTCATGGCAGGGGCAACCTTCTCGCACGTGTTTGAGGAAGCAGGCGACTATCCGTACTTTTGCCTTGTGCATCCATGGATGCAGGGTACAGTAATAGTACAAGAGGCGCATGCAGAGGAAGAAACGGCGCATGAAGAAGGCGAAACACTTGAAGGTGAAATGGAGCAAGAAGGCTATGTGACAGCAATGACTGCCGATGGATCATTGATGATCGAAGTCGAATCAGGCGCACCGACTCAGGGTGAGGAATTGGCTCTGACAGTAGAGATAGTAAATGCAGACGGAACACCAATCCAGCATGTTAACTTTGATGTTACCGCGACACAGGACGGCCAACAGGTCTTGTCCGAAACAGGGCAACACTCCCATAATGGAATAGCGGAATTTACAACGGCCGCTTTGAGTTCTGGCAACCCCGTGGATGTGCAAGTGACCATAGCTGGTCTCGGACTTCCCGGCGATGATGCAAATTGGACAGGCCCCAAGGGTGAGACAGTATCACTAAACGTCGTACCTGAATTTGGTCCAATTGCCATGATTGTTCTTGCTGTTGCAGCAGTAAGCATTGTTGCAATCACAACAAGATCTAAAGTTATTCCAAGACTTTAGAATTCTTATTTTCTTTTTATCATCGAGATTACTGCCAGTATTATACCTGCTGCGCCAATGGCCATCGCAAACATTGCCAAGTCATAGGATTTTGACAGGTCAGCATTTGTTCCAGCCCCAGCGTTACCCACTTTAGATTTGATTTCGGAGATGTCTTTTTGCAGGGACGACATGGCATTCTTAAGGGCAGAGACCTCCTGTGCCTGTACCGAGCCGGCAGATGGGAACGCAAGAATATCTATGCTTTCCACATCTTCAACCTCAATCTTTTCATCAACTTGGATGCCATTTATGGTTCCCTGTAGAATGATAGTGAGGGAGCCGGTTTTTGTAGGGATTATTTTTGCAAAATAATGACCAGCCTTGACATCTGAAAGAATATCAAGTGTTTTTGTAACGCTGCCTGAGCTGACTGCTGCATCTAGATTTTTGAAGGCGTTTGTTACGCCAGATTTTACTTCGTCACCCTCTGTGATTACAAAGGTTATAGCATTTTGTTGATTTGTCAGGGGTGGCTCGTCACGCCAGCCCACCTCGATTTCGTACTGCTCGACTGCAATAGTTTTGTGCGCAAAAGCAGGATAAATAGCACTAACCAGCATAGCTGTGAAAAATATTACCAAAAAAGTCTTCACGCTTTTCTGTACTTACATTCGCATTATTTACTTTGTGGAAGTGGTAGAACCATCAAACTGGTAGATTGTTTAAATTAGCAAAATGACTACTGAACAGTAAATGAAGAAATTTCTATTTATTTCGTCATTGATTTTTGTTTTCATTCCGGTAGCATATGCTCATCCTGTTATAATGTCGTCAAATCCATCCCAATCCACAACAATATCAGCTGGAACAACACAGGTAGTGATCCATTATTCAGAAGCAATTGAGATTGATTTTTCTGTCATCAAGGTATTTGATAATAATGGTAGCCAAATAGACAACAGAGACACGCAATATTTTGATGATGCATCACTTGCTGTGACCACACCGCCGCTAAAGGACGGCATCTACACTGTCACAAGCAGGGTGCTCTCCAAAGTGGATGGGCATCTGGTGGACGAGGCTTTTGTATTTGGAGTGGGCAATGTGAGTGTTCCTCCCCCAAAACAAAAAGACCTCTCAGAATCAATTTACTTCCCAGAAGCAGGTGCAAGATTCCCAGGACTTGTGGGCCAAGTGATTGTACTTGGTGCATCAGTTTCCTCCTTAGTAATTTGGACAGCATCACAGAGAAAAAATTTGATTAAGGAAAATCTTGCGGATCTGCAGAAAAATTACCACGCCAAGTTTTCTGCAATTACCGGAATAGCACTGTTTTTGGTATTTGCATCAAACATACTAATACTTGTTGTACAAACAATACGCCTTGAGACATCAGCATCCAGCGTTCTGCAGACATCTTTTGGTTCTGTTTGGATATTCAGAATGGCAATAACTGTAATTTTACTTGCGGTATGGTTTCTGATTGAGAATAAACCCGGTGTCTCATCGAAAAAGCATGGATTGATTCTCAGTCTGGCATTGTTACTAATTGGCACATCAACAGTAATGGGTCATGGCACAGCAACCGAACAGATTTCAGCCGTAGTTATTGATTATGTACACAATCTTGTTGCATCAGTTTGGATTGGAGGCGTGATATTTTTTGGATTCATTTTGCTGCCTGCCTTGTCCAAACTGGTTGAAGACAAAAAAGAGATCATGACGCTGATGGCCATCCCTAGATTTTCTTCAATGGCCACCATAGCGGTGGGGGTTTTGATAATCACGGGCCCTGTACTTTTGTGGATACTAGAAGATGATCTTGCATCACTGAGCCAGTCATATTATGGATTTCTGATTATCGCAAAAATAATTGTTGCATCAATGATGGTTGCACATGGTGGTTACAATCAATTTAGAATACAGAAATCGTCTGAGAATGTAAACTCTGTTGTCGTCCACAAAAGGTTGAAAAAATCACTAAGAAGTGAGGCAGCACTTGGCATAATTTTACTTGGAGCAGTGGCATTGCTTACAAACGCTTCCCTGCCGACGGCTCAAACACAGCAAGCAGCTGCACAGGCGTATGATGTGTTTCAGACATCGGTCTTTTCTGAGAATGTCAGATTTGATGTAAGCATTGAGCCATTTAAGAGCGGTGCCAACAATGTTGTTGTTTCTGCTTTTGGATTAAACGGAGAGTCACTTGAGGATGTCAGTAGCATCAAAATGAAGATTTCAAATCTGCAGAGAAACATCGCGCCAATTGAGATTCCATTTATCAAAAACACACAAAACGAGTTACTGTATGAGGGCAAGATGACCATCGGCTTTTCAGGCAAGTGGAATGTTGAGGTTGAAGCACAACGAACCCAACATGCCAACGAAGATGTGAGTTTTACTGTATTTATAAAACCGCACATATTCGAGCTGAAAACAGTGATAACCGAGTTTGCTCTTCCAGCTGGTGCGGCTCCACTTTATGCTGCTTATGAGGGCGACAACATCTGGATTAGTGACACCTCAAAGCCACAGCTGTGGAGGTATTCTATTCCTGAGAGTTCGTTTACACCATACGAGTTTGAGGGCAAAACGAGTGTTTTTCTTAAAATAGATGATAAGGGAAAGGTTTGGTTTACAGATACGCCCGAAGGTAAAATAGGATATTTTGATCCCAGTACGGAAGAATTTACCATTATTCCACTGCCCATAAAATCAATCCCAATTTCATTGGAGACGGACCTTGCTGGCAACATTTGGGTTGCACTGGTAGATCAACACATGCTGTTAAAATACAACCAAGCAGATGATCATTTTGAGCAATTCAAGATTCCCACAGACCCATCTGGACCTGTCGCACTGTCAAGAGACTCGAATGGGAATATTTGGTTTGCCGAATCACAAAGTGGAAAAATCGGTGTGATCAACCCCCAAAGTGGAAAAATTGACGAGTTTATGCCAGAAACTCCACTGAAAGAACCATTTGCGTTATTTGTAGATGCGGACGGTACAATTTGGATTTCTGAACATGTTGGACATGCCATAAGTAAATTTAATCCAGTTCTGAACACGTTTGAGTCCATTTCTGTCACTGATCCAAACTCGCTTCCGTTTGCTTTGGCACCAGACAAGTTTGGCAATATTTGGATAGCTCAACACACCGCAGACAAACTTGGTGTTTATGATCCATACAAAGATGAGTTTTGGGAAATTGACATTCCAACCAAGTCAAGTTTTACACAATTTTTAACGTCTGATAAGAATGGAGATATTTGGTTTGTTGAACAACGTGGAAACAAGCTTGGCAGCATCAATATATCAGAGAACCCCACATCGGGGTCAATGTCAGCACAGCCAACTTTTGTGATAAGATACGATGAGATTGTCGCACCTCTCATTACCGCAGGCATAGTTGCTACCTCGCTATTTTTTGTTAAGAGCGTTCGCGATAGCAAGAGACTTGAATCATTAATAGAATAATTAATATCGTTTGTTTTTTTTGAACAATGAAGTAGTATTATTCCATACAAGGTTAATTTTTTTATGCCAGGTATCATTCCCAAACGCGAACAAAATTCACCTGGTGGGTTAGAGATTGTTGCTCTCAATCGTACAAAAGACATGCTATTGAGTCTAAGATCAAATACCGATTTAATACAGCAGGAACTGCTTCAATTGCAAGATGATATCAATAAAAAAGAAGTTGAATTAAGTGAATTTAAAGAATTGTTGACTAGTGCGACATTGCAGGCAGGTAGTAATCAGTTTGAAAATTTGACACCTACTGCATTTAAAGTTTCAAATAAAACAAGACCAGAGAATTTTAAAGAATTTGATAACATTATAGCACTTGATCAGGATGCACTAAACATTAATTTTATACGAAAATAAGACAAAATGTCATCTATCCAAGCCCAAATCAGTGAAGAAGAAAAAAAACTTCTGGAGCTTAGATGGCAGATCAAAAAGACAGAGATAGAATGTGAGACAAGGAGAAAAGAAAAGGAGTGTTTTGATGATCTGACAACACAAATAAATGAACTAGAATCACGACGCCAGCAGATAAACGCAGACATCAAGACCATGGAATGCCAGACCAAGGAATTAAGACAGCAGATTAAGTTACTAGAACAAAAAACAAGTCAGGCACAAGAGGAATGTGATGAGAAACTTGCAGCAAAGCAACAAGTTGAGGATGTAAGAACAGTTCTTGAATATCTCAAAACAGATAAAGAATACCTCAAAACAGAGCTCGAAGAAATCCGCGCGCAGATAAAGAATGCAGAAAAAGAGCACGCCGAAAAAAAGGCAGTCAGTGATGAAGTTGAAGCCATGAGATTTGCTGTGATTGCCCTAAAGTCAGAAAAGGAGGCGCTCTTGTCATCACTTGAGCAGATACAGGCAAAAGCAAGAAAGGTGGAATTTGAACTTGAAGAAAAAAGGAAAGAAAAGGATCAGTTGGGGGATTTTCAGGCGTCTTTGACACGCCTAAAAATTGAAAAAGAGGTACTTGAGGCAGAACTAGGCGAACTTGTGATAAAGAACAAGAAGCTGGAACATGACTACAAGGGAAAAAAGGAGGCAATAGAGGAGCTGCAGCAGGTGCGTGAAATTCTTGCTTATCTCAAGGCAGAAAGAGATGTAGCTAAGTCAGATCTTGGTCAACTCAGAGACAAAATTGAAAAGCTGGAGCAGGATTACGAGCAGATAAGCAAAAGAAAAAAAGAAATGGAGCTGGAATACAATGACCTAAAGTTTAGATTCAAAGCTGAATCAGAGAACGCAGTCCATTTTAGATAACTTGGTATCCAGACAATTTTTTACCCGCATTTCTGAAATATTTTACAGCCAGTGTTCCTACAAGAACGGCAACCGATAT
>SBBK01000067.1 GCA_005240025.1 archaeon | reverse complement strand
GTTCAAACAATGATACTACGATATGGAGATCCAAAGCATTTTTCATTAAATTAATTTTGGAATATGATCAAAATGAATGGAATTTATGCCCAACCCTCAACTAGATCACTTAGTATCAGACAGATAAAAATGGTGCGGGCCCTTCTACAAGTAGAACACTTGGTAACATACAGTTTTTGAATAATGGTGGAGGCATCAGTCCATGGTAGCCAAAAACAAGCTATCAGCGGACGAAAAGATGCGAATAATCATGGAATCGCTGACCACAAATATCGGCATGGAAGAAACTGTGCCGCAAGTACAATCTACATCCGCCCACATTTTACCAGTAGAAGGAGAAATTCATACAGGGCAGCAAGGCCACACTGGCAGGAACAGATGATTCTCAAAAGCATCTCAAAAAAGAAAACGAGTCCCTGAAGAGACTGATAGGTGATCTTACAGTTGCCAACGACGTCATAAAAAAACGCTGGAGGGCAGCAAAAAATGATTGCGGTAAAAGAAATGAGAAATCATGGCATCAGTTTGAACAAATCATTGTCTTTTTTAGGAGTATCCAAAGCAAGATGGTGCTATGTCAAAAAACCAAGAGAGGCGCCACTCAATCACACCATTACATATGCAGTACAGAGGGAGGGATCTGCAAGACCCACCTACGGCACCAGGAGGATGGCAGCCACCTATCAAGAAAACTGGGCAGGCCTGTAAACCGCAAGCAGGTACAGAGAATATACAGAAAAATAGGGTGGATCGAGCCTGCAAAATCAAGATCTGAGATCATCATATCAAACAAAAAGTTGCTCAAACCTGCCGCACCAAACCAGTTGTAGCAGACAGACATGACGTATTTCTGGTGCGGAATAGACGGCTGGTGCTACCTGTTCAATGTGGTTGACGTCTTTACCAGAAAGTGGGTTGGATACTCTTCTGATGTCTCAGCTGGCAAGAATGCCGCAATAGAGTCAATTGTCAATGCAATTGCATCTGAGGGGCAATATCTCTCCAAATTGACAATCAGGACAGACAATGGCTCACAATACGTCCGCAACAAGTTCAGGGAGTCAGTACAGCTTCTTGGCGCAAGACAGGAGTTCACTTATTACAATACACATAAGCAAAACGGCCACATAGAATCGTTCCATCATACCCTCAAAAAAGAATACATCTGGCCTTGCGAGTTTGCATCATACCAAGATGCAGAGGTCGTAATTGCAAATGCGTTTTCAGACTACAACCATTCCAGGATACACTGTGCAATTGGATACCTTACACCAAGCGAGCTTCTCAAATCATGGGAGATGACAAATAAATGAGAGAAAATGTATGCAAAATCATGCAAAAAACGTTCTCAATTTATGTGGACCACTCCAGAACTGTATGTAAAATAATGCAAAAAGTGGTACTAAAAAGAAGGGTTCGCTCCATGAACATCGTACTGAAAAACATCCATGCCAATAATGGGATTTACAAAACTTGCACTAAATTTGATGAATCTGATCCATTTCATATGTGCTTGAAACGGTAACACTAAACGAAGCAAACTATTTGATTTGGACCAAAGAATTTCTTCATATGTTGGGCCTCATTGATGATGCTAACATAGCGCTGACAAATATTTTAAACCACATCCTCCAAAAGAGATTGCACACTACCTGTGACTCCAGACGTTTCTGAGATATGTTCATACAAGAATTTTGAATTTAAAAATGCAACTGAAATCATGGGCAATACATTGTAATGGCAAAAAACGATTACTGTTGTGTTTGCCTACCGATTTTTATGAGCAGATATGCTGTCTAATAATGAAATTATTTGTCCAGCTGCACGTTTTCCACACTCTCCATCAAATTTGTAGATTTTATTTTCTATAAATTTTTTGACTTTCTGTGGATCCGCAATTGCAAAATTGCTCTTTGATATGTTATCGACAAATTCATCAGCATTTTTACATTCAAGTACGACTCCTTCTTTTATGTATTCTATGTTTTTATAGTTCTCATTAAAGGTATTAATTATGTACGTGGGTTTATTAAGAATCAAAGCCTCCATGAGTGCCCACGTGTCATACAGCGTAACGACTACATCTGAATTATCACACACTGCTAGAAGGTTTTCATATTGAAGTATGGATACTCGCGGTTCAATTGGCTCTACCAGCTTTTGATAATGTTCGCGATTTTCACTATGTGGGTGAATTTTGATCGTCAAGTTCGCACCGTCTCCTAGTTTTTCCTTTATAGCAATCACAACTTTCGTCACTGCCTCATCGCGCATTGATGGCGTCCATATGCCGTGCTCGACAATTGTTGATGTGAGAAGCAGTATGCGTATTCTGTTGTCCTCCCGCGTTCTATGGGTGGAAGAAATGTTTGCAAAGCTTTCATCCAGTGTTATGTCTCCTACAACCGCAATTCTTTTTCTCTCGTAGCCTCTCTTGACCAAAGGTTCTACCCAATCTGAACCACTGACTAGCACCAGATTCCCTATTGCTAGTCTGTGTGAGGGCTCATAGGTGCTAAAGGGAAGACTTAGATCTCTGGCGATAGTCTTAAGTATGTATGAAATCCCATAACTGGAGCGGGCAAGCGTCTTTAATAAAAAGCAATATCTGTCAGATATTGTCATCCCATGATCCTTCAAGGCCCATAATCTGCCTTTGATTGTTTTACGTATGTTTGTTCTCTGATATACAAAAGATGGATGTACAGAACCAACTATCATTACTACGGGAATGCCACACGCCATTCCTGCCAATGCCACACTTCGTACCACGTATTCATAATCTCCATATGATATTATTAGATCAGGCCTGAGACTTTCTACAAGTTGTTTCCCATCTGAAAATGCTTTGTAGTTATAAATTCTTGTCCGTTTGTCATATTCTCGTGCAAACGAGCCACCCTCTGGCACAACCCACACGTCATCAACATTTGCTAATTTTTGTAATGCCGCCAAAACTGAATTTGAAACACGCGTGCTGGGACTTGATTTGACGCTTTCACTCGGCCGGAAAAATAAAACCCTAATGGTTCGCAATGCTAAAAGCTAACCTCCGTTATTAAAATATGTATACTTGTATTGTAAGTGATCTGCAAAACCCGCATGATGACATGAAGCATATGACAACCTCTTTATTCTGGATGCTAACATGTACCACGTGTGTTTTACGCTAATCAACAGGTTCTGCATGCTTGCAGTATTTGACACAAAATCATGACAACAATGTAAAAAAGGAGAACAAGAGAATGACAAATCGCATACTGGTGACTGGTGGTTGTGGATTCGTGGGAAGACATCTAGTAAGCAGATTATTAAGAATGGGTAATGAGGTAGTGATAGTAGACGACCTAAGTACTGGAATAGATCCTAACCTCTGGGTTCATCCACAATATGAAGGAAAATTCACGTTTTACAAAATGGACAGTCGTGATTTTTTACGTACTATGGCGCCTACGAGATTTTCTGATGTATATCATCTATCAGCAGTTGTCGGTGGCCGCTTAAAAATTGACAGGGATCCGATTGCAGTAGCACAGGATCTTGCAATCGATGCAGAGTTTTTCAACTGGATCATAAGATCAAAGTGTGATAGAATTCTGTATGCGAGTTCCAGCGCAGCTTATCCTGTGAATCTACAAGGAAAAACCAAACATGTAAAACTGAAGGAAAACATGATCTCGTTTGAAGGCAATATGGGAGTGCCAGACATGACATATGGCTGGTCAAAACTGACCGGAGAGTTTCTTGCAACCTTGGCTGCAAAACACTATGGTACTCACATAGCATGCGTGAGGCCGTTTTCTGGATATGGAGAGGATCAAGACAAAACATATCCTGTTCCTGCTATAACGCAACGGGCTGTAAATCGCGAGGATCCACTCGTGATTTGGGGGAGTGGAAAACAAGGTCGAGATTTTGTCCACATAGAAGACTGCATTGATGTAATGCTCCTAGCAATAGGTAAAATTTCTGACGGCTCTGCAGTAAATATCAGCTCGGGAAAACTAACCACCTTTCTAGAGGTGGCATCTCTTCTTGCAACTATTGCAGAATATTCCCCCAAGTTACAAGTACTTACTAACATGCCTCAGGGAGTGCACGCCAGATTTGGAAGTGTAAACAAGACAAAGAAAATTCTAGGGTGGACTCCAAAAATTAGCTTGAAAGAGGGCTTGAAACGAGTCTTTGACTATGCCAATAATAACACACCTCTCATGAACATGTTGTTTCCGGAAATGATTTCGCATTAGGAAGAGCCCCCTTCTAACAATGAAGGATCCATCAACGCGTCAAGCTGTGGCATCTTCTCGTAATAAGCCTTGAGCGGGGTCTTCAGGTCAAGGGCTCCATGGGTTCTTCTGTTCCAAAGAAGATACTGGGTGATGATTACGATGGAAACGTCGGTAGCAACTCGTGGCCTGCATGGAACTGTGTCGGCAAGACCCACCAGAGGTGCCACATTCACTACACCGGGGAGCTTGATGAGACCATACGGTACAAGAATCCATGATCAGGGTTTGTTTTGTTTGCAAGAACACTCAAAAGAAACTGTCAGACTCTCATAGGGTAGTGGAGCTGAGCAAAACAAAAAAAAATAGATGCAAAGGCAATGCTTGCAAAGAGAATAGACGGGCTTATCTCCAAAAGTTATTCAGAGCCAGACTGCACCATGTTGGTCAAGATGCTCAGGAGGGAAAAGGAGATGCTCTTTACTTTTCTTGAGGTTGAGGGGATTGAATGGCACAACAATGCCGCAGAGAGGGCAATTCGGCCAGACGTTGTGATTCGCAAGATAGCAAACGGTCACCGTACAGAATGTGGAGCACATTCTCATAAAGTGTTGATGAGCATCAAGGAGACATGCGAGATGAGGGGATTGAATTTTTATGATTACGCTCTTGAATATCTTGGGGGGATAGCCTCAAAAAGCTATACAGTTACGTGAACATTATCCAACAATCTAAGATAACTTAATTTACCAATTCTATGAGACAAGTAAAATGGATGACAACTTACTCATCTGGATCAATGTTGACATGGTTCACTTTGGCCTTGCAAGATATATTCAACAAAAATTTAACTACAAATCTTCAGCAATAATTGATATTCAAGATGTGGCAAAAGATTTTTTTCTTGAACAAAAATTAGTTGCCTTTGAAAAAACATGGTACTATAGAGATATTATAAAAATAAAAAATAAAAAACCTGACATCGCATACCTTGAAAATTTTGAAAAAAAATACAAAATAAATCTCTGGGAAATAGTCTATTCTGAAACAATATTCTTTGATGACATAAGGTTCCACACATTCAGCTACGACGAAATTCTTTCCGTCATTGAAAGCGAATGCAGACTATTTGAACAGATACTAGATGAAGCAAAGCCCAGTTATTTTCTTACAAATGCATATGCCTCACATTCTAACCATTTATTATGTAAAATGTGCCAGCGTCTTGGAATAAAGATCCTCATGTATACTCCAATAAGGCTTGGCTATAGAGCAGCAATCACATCTCATTATGATATACTGGATATTTTTGATACTAGCCCTAATAGTTGTGCTAGTGGCATTAGCAGAAGTGAAGTGGAGCTACAAAACTATCTTGACAAGTACAGCATAGTAAAGCATAACATGGAAGATGCCGCTCGATTTGACAAAAGAATAACAAAATTTCAGCAAATAAAGGCAATCTTGCAATTTATGAAGTTTTCTTTATCTAACAAGAGTTATCTTGAATTTTATAGCAATTTTGGAAGAACATTGCCCCAAATAATAAAAAGACAACTAAAACTATCTGTCAGAAAATACAGGCGATCATCGTATGTTGATAAACATTTCATTCGTCAACTTGGATCTGAAAAATTTGTGTATTTTCCGTTGCAAGTAGAACCTGAAAGAGTACTGTCATTCGGATCGCCATATTATTACAATCAACTAGAGCTGCTCACGCTTGTGGCAAAAGCATTGCCGATAGGTTACAAACTATATGTCAAAGAGCATCCCATGATGTATACGACAGTGGGCAGAGACGTTTCATTTTACAAAAAAATTAACAGCCTCCCAAATGTTTTCTTGGTGCATACCAGTATACCTCCTAAAGAAATACTGAAAAAATCTTCGATAGTAGCTACCATAAACGGTACTGCTGCAATGGAGGCAGCCTTTTATGGAAAACCCTCAATAATATTTGGAGATGCGGGATATTCCTTTTTGCCGTCAGTCCACAAAGTCAAAAATCTTGATGATCTACCAAAGGTAATCCATACTTGCCTAGAGCAGAAAGTGGTTCTATCTACTTTGAATCTACTGGTGGACTATTTGGAACAAAATTCATTCGAGTTTGATTCAAGAAAACTGGAAGCTGATGTAGCAAAATGGTTCTTCCATGGGGGATATATCGGTAATGTTGAAATTTTGGAATCCGATATGAACAAATTTCTGGAATCTCACGCAACAGAATTTAAAAAACTTGCAAATGAACACGCGAAAAAAATCGAGCAGTATAAACAAAGCAAGCTAGACAATACTGTTTGATGAAAAAAGAGTATTCATAAATCATAAAATCTCAACAATAAAATTCAGGCATAATCTTATATAGTAAAAATGAACGATCAGAATGGAATAATCTAATGTCTGACTATGGCCAACCTCCATTTCCACAGCTAAAGTACTGTAGACGGTGCTGCATGCCTGAAACAAATGAGGGAATCAGATTTGATGAAATGGGAATATGCCAAATTTGTCAGTCTGCAGAACAAAAAATCCACATCAACTGGAAAGAAAGAGAAGAACGGTTATCAAAAATCCTTGAAGATGCAAAAAGAAAATCTGGAAACAACTACGATTGCATTGTACCTATAAG
>SBBK01000221.1 GCA_005240025.1 archaeon | reverse complement strand
ACAATTTACTCCATTGAAATGGTTCCTGAAATTGTAGAATTTGCCAAAGCAAATCACCAAAAGGCGGGAATAAAAAATGTTGAAATTATTCTTGGCGATGGAACGCTGGGCCTTCCAGAAAAATCCCCCTTTGATAGAATAATTGTAACGGCGGGCTGCAAAAAAATTCCCCCACCTTTACTTGAGCAGCTTAACGTTGGAGGAATCTTGATTGCGCCAGTAGGTGAGCATTACGATCAGGATTTAGTGGTGGTACAAAAAACCGATCAAGGCATCAAAGAGATTAAAAAAATGCCAGATGTTATTTTTGCACCTCTCATAAGCAAGTTCGACTAATCGCCAATGTAAAAAAATAATGCCCAAATACAAAAGAAATTGTAAAAAACTCAATCTTTAATCTGATTATCGTCTCTGATATTTGTGATCATTTTCTTATACGATAAATGCGTAACGCAAACGGATGGCAGCAACTAGGAAGAAAGTTGGTTTGAGCAATCAAATCAATTGAATGATCTTCGGATTATTCTATGCCTAGAAAACTGTTATCCACTCCTAATCATTCTCCAATGTGATCAAACCACTACATTCAACTTGGAATTTTAATTCCAAACTGTTTAACGATCAGAATGTCAGGTCTGATAATCGTACATAGCTCTTTAATATAAAAAATAGAACTAAGGGTCAATGGTTCAAATTACACACAAACACAGAACACCAGCTTTGATGCGTCCATTTCTAGCGCCATGGTTTGAAACCTCAACGCTACCATTCTCACGCCCCCTGCATCCTTGGTTCAGATACGATCTGATGGAGGAAATGGAAAGAAGTTGGGAAGACTACAACTACATTGAGAGGTTCATTTCTGACCTTCCGAGTCTACGAAAGATTACAATGGGTGTTAGCTGTGATGTTGCCGACAAGGGCGACAAATTCACCATGACAGCAGACCTGCCTGGCATGGAAAAAGACGAAGTTAGCGTCAATGTTATTGACAACGAGATAGAAATCTCTGCCGAACACAAAGAATCTGTCGAAGAAAAGGAAAAAGGCTACATAAGAAAGGAACGCTCTGAGACCAAATACTACCGAAGACTTTCCCTTCCTGAGGAGATTACATCCTCTAAGGTGACTGCAAAAATGATAAACGGTGTTTTAACTGCGGAACTTCCAAAAAAGACACCAACTAAGGTTGAACAACCGTTGGCAATCAAAATCCAATAATTTTTTTATTTTTTTGAATTTATGTGGGTGCTGGTGGCACGGACTTTCACATAATGCGAGATTAATTCCTTTGAGTGGAAAAACCTAATCCTTCTACGGTAATACTTTTTTCTTTTTCGTCCACTTTGAACTCCACACCTAGGATCTTTTGTGTTACAAGTATGTTGGCCATTACATGGTTTGTAATTTCTTCAACTGTTATCACGCTTTTTCCCTTTGCAAGTGCTAAAAAGGGAATTATCTGATCAGCCATATGCCTGTCAAATGTTTTGCAAGAATTTATAGATGAAAACAAATTAACTGCAACCTCTTCGCCAACCTTTTCAGCTCGCTTGCCCAATTTTCCTATACCGTCGGATCCCAACACAGTATTCTCACAATCAGCAAAAATTGTCATAGATGTTCCAGCCGAGAGTGTTTCAAAAGTTGAAAATTTTATTTCGCTTTCAAAACCATGATTCGACAAAAAATTTTTTGCTGCATTAGCTTGTCTTTCTGCTACTGTAAGCGGAAGCCTTCCAGCTATTGAAAAACCCCTGATGTTTCTTACTTTTCCGCGCTCTAACAGTTTTATGGCTTGAACTTGTTTTGTTGGAGAAAATTTCACTTTTACCATGCCTCCTCCCGCTGGATAGAATCCTTGTTTTAAGATCTCTATCTCGGGCTGTCGTATGCCTAATCTACCAAGAATTGGGAAGGCTACAAATTTGATGTATTCTACGGTGGGAGCTCCCGTGCCGGCAGTACCGCCTTTTGCTTTTATTGTAATTGCTTTATCTGAAAAGATGAGAGTTGGGGTAAGGGACTGAAATAAAAGTGGCAAGCTTCCAGATGTGCCGATGTCAATGTTTTTGTCTGAAAAGTCGTGTTTTTTTGGAACAAATTTGATTGTAGTTGAGCCGACCTCCAAGCCACTTACCTCTGCCTTGCAGATTTCGCCAGCGACTTTTACACCTGATAGGTGTTGAGGCCTTAACCCAGGATTTGGCCTATTCTTTCTAATGTTGATTATTTTAAGTGGCATTAATGTCAGGGCGGATAAACTCACTGCCGTTCTGAGAATCTGTCCTCCCCCTACTGAGCCATCGATTTCCATTATAGTGTTAATTTTTCTCATTTTTAAAAGCCTGTCAGACTATTGTTCGATTTGATGACGTATCAGCACAATTTACTTGCAATTTGGTTGATTTGTAACATTTTGTATTGTTTAGATTATTGTTAACGGGTAGAAAGCCAAACTATCTCCAACTTACTGTGTATTTTGGTATTGGTTCTAAGAAAGGTGACAGCTTTTTCGCGCTACGAGATTTAATCCTTAATTTGTTGTTGCAGCAGGGGCATCTGACTTTTTCCGTAAAGAGAAAGATTTCACAACACGTGCATCTTTTTGCACCAGAATCATAAGTTTTCCTTGACTCGGATTTTTCCTTGAGATTGCTACAAAGTCCTTTACATGTGATCAACCAAACTCATCTCTTTCCAACAATAGTTCAGTCATGTTTGGTTGCTTATCTCCAGTATCTTTAGAAGTGTAACTTGAAACGACTGTAACGGTAAATACAATCACTGTAATGCTAGGATCCGTTAGCACGTTGATGCTCAACGGCTCAGGTGCTTAAAAGACGTATTTAACAAGGTAAGGCCATTTTCAATTTTGATTTTGTAATTGTTATACCTTCCAGTTTTAAGTGAATTTTATATCTATGAAACTTGTCTGAATTCCAACCCAATCTTTTCTGCATACGTGAATGCCTCCTCCAACTCGGATTCGTTCAGAGTTCGTGCGATTTCTGGGTATTTTTCTGGATATTTGAGTACTTTGTAGTCAGGTCGGTATTGACCCATCACGTTAACCAAGACGTTTTTACAGTTTTGTGCAATCCAATCCAAAACCGGTTTTGTGCAACACTCAAGATGATTGGGAAGGACCAGTTGTCTAATTATCATATCGCCATTTTCGTGTGCTATTTTATGATTCCGTGAAACTACAGAAAGATATCTAGGTATGTTGGAAAGTTTTCTGGCGCATTCATCATTGCCATACTTAAAGTCAGGAAGCCAAATATCAATAATTTCCAAGAGAAGACTCATGGCATCAACTGATGCATACATGTCACTATTCCATAGCATTGGTATGTTGCAGTCAAGATTGATCATCCCATCAATTATTGTGTGGATGTTTGGAGTTGGTTCGCCGCCAACAAAATTTATGTTGTGCGCCCCTTGTTTGTACAGATCTCTCATGATGCGGGCAAGCATTATTCCATCAACCTCTCTTCCAGCAAGAGGAAATTGTGAAATGTCCCAATTTTGACAAAAAACGCACCTGAACATGCAACCTGTAAAAAAGATCGTCCCCGAACCGTTTGTGTTTACAAGCGGTGGCTCTTCACCAAAATGCCTAAACCAACTGGCCACCCGAGTTTTACTATCTAGCCTGCAGACTCCCACTTTTCCATGATTTCTATCCACATGGCAGTTCCACTCACAGAGATTACAGCTATCCAGATTTCGTTTTGCGAGCTCGGCTTTCAGATCTAGAAAATTATTTTCTGTTTTTTCTGGTATATCGGCATGAGTTTTTGATTTGATTTCTGTTATCCTATCCACAAATATCTTTGCCAGCCTTTTATGCTCTCCCCAGAGTTCTTCGGTGGTGGAACTTTTCAGGTCCTTGTGACATTGGATGCTTTTGCAGATGAGGTATTTTGCCGGCTTGACTTCCCGCATTACATCATAATACCAGCCAAGTCTGTTTCTTACCTTGGCATCTTTCCATACAGAAAGTGGTGCGAGCCTAAAAAGCCTCATCATGGTATAAGGTGGTTTTTTTGGCATATAAGAAAAGAAGATAATTACTACATTTGAGATTCTTTCCTCACGAACAAAAAAGTGGCACTATCACATGTCTATTTCTAGTGGGCACTGAGTTCTTTTTCTTCCCAGCCTTTTGGTCTATAGATACCATCGATTCCGCGAACCCAGTCAATGGGATAGAATCTACCATCCTTTTCGCTGAGGGCCCATGTGGGTGGATGAAATCGTCCGTCATCTCTCCGATCCCAGCCCCTCGGATGAACCTCACCGCTCTCATCTCTCCAGGATTCCGCTTCGGTCATGCCCAACTTTGATATCAGTTCTTTATTT
>SBBK01000105.1 GCA_005240025.1 archaeon | reverse complement strand
CCTGCACCAAAAGTAGTGCATCATCCTACAAATTGTTTTTGGTTTTCCTCAACATAACATCTTTTACCGTTTTTTGTTGAACTATTTCATCCAATATGATAAATGTCGTGAAAATCTTGGTTTTCGATAAGGCCTTTGATGACCAGATAATCCTTTACCTGCCGTTCAAATCAAATTGGGCCAAATACATAATTGGTTAGGCGCTGTTACTCCATCTGTGTTAGTAGACAGAAATGAGTCCTGTCTCTGTGGCAGCAAGAGGAAATTCAAAAGATGCTGTCTGCCGCTGCAACAGGAACGAAGAAGATGGAACATGCTTGAAGAATCATTACGGGAAAAGATAACAAGATTCTTTGATTCGGAGAGATTCTCAATTGATCGTTTGGATGCCATATCGCAATATACTGACAACCCAGAAATCCTAGAGAACGAGCAGGAACGAACCAACTTTTACGACTGGTACATCCATGATTATATTCTAAAAAGCAAGGATACTACAATAATCAAGTTATTTGCAGAGGAGATGAAGTCCATTCTTGATGACCAAGAGTCAAAGACGGCATGTCTGTGGTCTGATTCTGCTTTGAGACTTTACGAAGTAACTGACATCAAAATTGGAGTAGGATTTTTTGCAAAGAATGTTTTTGATGGTGTGCAGTTGTTTGTACATGATGTCAGTGTATCTGCCAGTCTTGCAAGACATGACATTTTGTTTACAAGACTGTATCAAATAGGCACCATAACAAGAATCGCAGCCAGTGTTAGTGTGATACCACACATGATGCTAAAAAAGATAAAACAATACATCCTAAATGAATACGGCAATTCAGGATGCAAAGCTCTTGACGAGTATTTTAAAAAAAACAGTCTTTCTATGTTCAGGTATCTGGGTGTTTTAAAAAATTCTGATCCTATCCGCATGACGCCTGAAGGCGACATCATTGGTGTGTCCGGAGCAAAATATGCCGTCAAGGACGCAATGAAGATCAAAAAATACTTTGACAGATCTCCAGATCTGATATATGCGGGACGACTCGGCAAAGAATACAGATATGACATCGTAGAGGCCGACAGGCAGGACGAGCTAGCAGAACAGATCGACGCTGTCACCTATCAATCATACTATGTCTCCACAAAGAAGGGGCAACCAAACCTCAGAGTTGTCGCAAACATTGGATTTGATAGAAAAAGACTTCATATCGAGTGCATGTCGGAGCAGAGGCTTGCAAAGTCCAAAAGGATAGTAGAGCGACTCATCGGAGATCTTGTCAGGTACGAGGAAGACACATACGGTATGGAGCAAGACCACGAAGGAGAGTCTGCTGATGAGCTTGATGAGAAACTGGCAGCAAAGATTACTGCAAAATTCTTTGATGAATATTACAGATCATGGCTTAAAACAAATATTGCCTCCCTTGGCGGTCAGACTCCTCTGGAGGCATCAAAGACTGTTCAGGGAAGAGAATTTCTAAGTGACATAATAAAAGACATGGAGAATATTGTCGAGCACAACGGATGGAAGGATACGCCCCACATCAAAAAATTAAAATCAAGACTTGGCCTAGATTAAAAACAAAAATTTGGAGTCTGAAACACCAATCCAACAAAACAGGGATTGAAACTTTCAAAATCTAGTTTGGTATCAAATTTTGTGTAATTTTTTCATTGTGGTCAGGCAAAATGTTCACTTACACTCTGCGCTTATCCTAAATCCACCACCGAACCGCTTATTACTGGAACCCCGCGCTGAACAGTCAGGCCTGGTCCAGACGATTGGACTGCCTCGACACGGAACTCTTCCAATTCCTTGGGTCTCTCAGAGGGAGCAAACGATACCACCAATACCGCATCCTCACCATGATTCAAGACAGAGTTTGGCGTGCTGGAAGACCAATAGATCCAGGAAGATGTAGAAGCAACCGCAGGACCAATTCCAGAAATAATTTTTGTTGTAAACAACCCCTGGCCTGCCCCCAGTCCTACACTTGAGCTGGCAGAGCCGTCATATGACAAAACAGACAATCCTCTGGGCGCGTTAAACTGCCCGTTGCCTGACCCGGCTGTTCCAAAGGCAGATAAAAACACACCATAACCATTAAAAATCTGGATGCGGTTGTTGGTGGATTCAACAACGTATATGTTGGAATCATCATCAACGTCGACTTCGTATGGAAAATTGAACTGTCCATTAGCCGCTCCAAAACTTCCAAATGCAAACAAAAAGCTGCCAGAGCTGCTGAACACCTGGATGCGGTGGTTGAATGTGTCAGCAACAAAAATTCTGTCTTTTTTTGCCTCAATTCCATACGGGAAAGAAAATTGCCCATTCCCAGCACCGGAACTGCCAAAACGAAACAAAAACGAGCCTGACGAATCAAAGACCTGGATTCGGTGATTTGATGTATCTGCGACAAATATCTTTCCTGACTCGTCTACAGATACTCGAGTAGGACTATTAAATTGCCCATTGCCTGCGCCAAAACTGCCAAACTTGGACTTGAAATTTCCTGCAGAATCAAAGATCTGTATGCGGTGGTTGAACGTATCGGCAACATAGATGCTGCCATCTGGACCAACATCCACTCCAATGGGCAAGAAAAACTGTCCATTACCAAAACCGAATCCGCCAAACGACGATTGAAACTTTCCTGCAGAATCAAAGATCTGTATTCTGTGGTTGAATGTGTCAGCGATGTAAATAACTCCAGATTTGCCTGCAGCAATCCCATAGGGAAAGTTCATCTGGCCAGCTCCTGCACCGGCACTTCCAAACTTTGATAGAAATTTCCCGCCAGAATCTATGATCTGGGCTCTGTTGTTTGATGTATCGGCAACATATATGATGGATTTTGTAACGTCAACTATTCCCCTGTAGATGTTGTCGTACTGGACACTGTCACCCTGATATCTGATGGCAATATTTGATGGGGTGAGATCTGCAAAAGACCCCCCTCCTGCCGGCCTGAGCGGAATGGACACAAGGCCAAGAGATGACTGGTTGCAGCTGGTCCCTGACTCTATGCACATCTGGCCTGACACCAGGGACGATACTTCCAAGCCACTGCCTGTTCCCTGAAGGCCCTCCACAATCGTTGTTTTTGTTTTCTGGGTGGTGGAAAACCCGCTATTCACTACTGCGTAAGCAAGAACTGACGCCACTATCAAAAATGCGATTATAATTAAAGATGACTCTAGACCTATCACTCCATTGCGTTTTTGCATACACGGGATTCGTCCCTGGTAATTCTATCGTCTTGTGTTGTGGTTTTGAACAAACACGGATATCCGCCTACCTGCCAAATTTGCCAAGCTCTGCCAGAAGCGCAGATAGCTGGATTTCCGGGTTTGCGCCAGATAATACGCGGTAATCGTATTTTGCAATTGTTTCCGAGATCTCGGCCAGATTGGACACTCTGGCCTTGTAAATCGAGTCGTTGAGGTACCTCAGAAAGTCAGACTCGGACATACCATAAACCTTGATGAGTTCAATCATCTTGTTTCGCGCATCCATGATTTTACCGCCCAGGGCAAGCTTCAGGATGTCGTCGACATCTCTGGTCCTTGCAAGGCCAGCTGCCGCCTTGACCGTCTCTGCAGTTATGTTTCCAAGACTTGCTGAGGCCTGCAAAAGGTTGATCGCGTGTCTTAGGTCCCCTTCGGTATAGTCAAAGATTGCTTTGAGGCCATCGTCGTCTGCTCTGATTTTTTCTTTTTTTGCAATTTCCTTGAGGTGGGCGGTGACCTCTTTCTCAGAGATTCTTGTAAATTTGAAAACGGCGCACCTGCTCTGGATTGGTTCTATGATTTTTGAGATGTTGTTGGCAATTATAATGAACCTGCAGTATTTTGATGTATCCTCAATGATCCTTCGCAGGGCAGTCTGGGCATCCGAAGTCATTTCATCTGCTTCGTCAAGAATTATTATTTTAAATGGAATCTTTGCATCAAGACTCGCAAACCTGGAGAACTTTTTGACTCGTTCCCTTACCATGTTTATTCCGCGTTCGTCTGATGCATTCAGCTCAAGGACGTACTCGCGCCAGTTTGCTCCTAGGATCTGCTGGGAAAGACACAATGCCAGCGTTGTCTTGCCAACCCCTGCAGACCCGGAAAAGAGGAGATGCGGTATCTCTGAGACATTTTTAAGCAAAGCAGTCATGCTTCCAACTATTTCCTTTTGGTTTACGAGTTCTGAAATCCTGTGGGGGCGGTATTTCTCAACCCACATCATGTTTGAGGACAATGACGGTTTTGCATCCTCATCATTAATAATTTAAGCGCAGGATCAAATGATCTTAGCTACTTGTAAATACATTTGATCGATCGCACCCATTAAATCCTTGAAGCAAGTTCTCTAAATGTTGAAAATACGGGATTTGCTGCAGGTCTACACTATAGGTCATGACATACAGGACGTAAAGGCGGTCATAAATCATGATTTTAAGATAAACGTATCAAATGTCACCATCGACGGAAAGCAGGGCGAGGTGCTAAACATCCCACGGTGGGTGGCACAAACGTTAGAGTCCGAAAAACATGCAGAAATCCAGGAATCTGACATGGGAATTGAGCTTACCCAGTCAATATCAAAGGAAAATTTTCAGGGAGATGAGCTGTCTCATCTGGAGCCGGACTTTTACATCAAAGTTACCGGATACATGTCAAGGCAGTCAGAAAAAGAGCGCGACAGGCTAGAAAGTCTTCTCAAGACCCTCCTGAGAAAAAGACTCGGGAAAATAATTCCGCGTGCGAACTCGATGGAGTTAACTGCAGACCTGGCAAAAAAACTATCCATCGAAGAACGGGCGTTATACAACACTGTCCACAAAAGCAGCACAGAATTTGAAGAGCAGATATTTGGCGACAAACAATGACACTTGAAACACAAACTCGAGCAGCCCTGATTGATCAGGCGCAACACTTTCTTGCATCATTTAAGGACAAGTCTGGTTCATTTAGCTACGTAGAAGAAATCGACCAGATGATGGCAAAACAAGTCAGGTATATCGTAGTCGATTACAATGACATTGTCTCACAAAAAGACATAGAGCTAAAGTTCAATTCTGAACCAGACGAGATTCTCTATGCGTTTTCACGGGCTGTAAAAAATATTCTGGAAGAAAGATTTCCGGAATATGCAAAAAAAATTGCAGACGAGATTCGTGTCAGAATCGCCAACTATCCAATTCAACGCAGCCTCCGACAGATTAACGCCGAAGTCATAGGTAAGATGACAAGCGTCTCAGGCATGGTTGTGCGCTCATCTGAGATAAAACCCCTTGCAAAAAACCTCGTGTACAGGTGCCCGGAAAACCACCTCACGGAGGTTCCCCTGGAAAGGGGCCTTGGCATTTATGCGCCAAGCAAATGCTCACATGAAAAATGCGCACACCGGGATTTACGAATAGACCCGGATCAAAGCAAGTTTATCGATTTTCAAATTGTAAGACTTCAGGAACTCCCAGAGGATCTACCGCCGGGTCAGCTGCCGCACTACATCGACGTTACAATACGACAAGACCTTGTGGATAACGCAAGACCGGGTGATAGAATAATTCTTACCGGAATAGTGAGAATAGAACAGGAACAAATAACCGGTACCCGCGTAAACAGCGGTCTGCACAGGCTTCGAATAGAAGGAAACAATATCGAGTTTCTGGGGGGAAGGGGCATCAAAAACTCGAGGAGATCGGAACGTGAAGAGATCTCACCAGAAGAGGAAAAAATCATCAAGTCACTGGCGCGAAGCCCTGAAATTTATGAAAGGCTGGTAAGCTCGTTTGCCCCACACATTCAGGGACACTCGTTAATCAAAGAATCCATTCTTTTGTTAATTGTTGGTTCAAACCAAAAAGTATTACAGGATGGCACAAAAATTAGAGGAGACATCAACATCTTCCTGGTAGGAGATCCTGGTACCGGAAAGAGTGAGATGCTCAAGTTTTGCGCAAGAATTGCGCCAAGAGGATTGTACACGTCGGGTAGAGGCTCTACTGCTGCTGGACTCACAGCAGCAGTGGTGCGAGACAAATCTGGAATTCTTATGCTCGAGGCAGGCGCCGTAGTTTTGGGCGATCAGGGTGTAGTGTGCATGACAGAAGACACAGAACTCTATACCGGAAACTCACTGGTTCCGGTTGGCAAATTATGGGATGACATCAAAGGTGACGTCCACATTACCAGGTCTGGTCGGGAAGCAAAAAAAGAGTTAATCCCAATTGGAATTTACGATGGTAACATAAGGGCCGATATCGATGGTAATGCATTTGCAATAATGAGAAAAAGGTACACCGGTGATGTCATCCGGCTAACTTTTTCGTCGGGACTGACACTCAAACTGACACCAGAACATCTACTCAGGCGAACAACACACGTAAAGAACAGGTGGATTAAGGCACAAGACATAAAGATAGGAGAAATGGTGCGTGCACCCGTTCGAGTTTTCAAACCCGCATGCACCCTGAACATCACTGAGGATGAAGCTTACGTCATAGGGTGTGTCTATGGAGATGGCCACACAACAGACAAAAGCATTACAATCAGCCAATCGAAAGTTAATTCTGACGTAATAGAAAACATACAGAAACACTCCGAAATCTTTGCTCTTTATGACAGTGACAGACCTCGAACACTTGGAAAGTATGTCCTGGTATCACGCATGTACCAGCTATATACCTCTGATAAAGAATTCCTGAGAAAAACAAGATTCATCACCAAAAGCCCATCCATTGACAAAATACTGTTGCTTTCAGACCGCGCATTGTGGTCATTCCTTGCAGGTGTATTCGACACGGATGGTGACTATAATCACATACATGGTAAAATCGTTGCAGCTGGAATGTATCCCTCAGCATCAGAGCATGAATTGCGAGTAATGCTTTATGCACTGCGCAGAGTTGGTATAGTGGCAAAAATACGCAAAACGCGCAGGGGCTCCCCTGTAATACAAATCACAGGTCATGACATAACTCGTTTTACCGACGGCATCAAAAACTATAGTGTCAAAGCCAGGAGAGAAAATCCATTTGAAATTCACCATAAAAGTTCTGTACAAAGAGGTACAGAAAAAGTAGTCGGTGTGGAAAGGATTCCATACGATGGTTATGTGTATGATCTCAGTGTGGGCAGCTACCACAATTACGAGGCGTCATTGGTTTACATTCATAATTGCATTGATGAATTTGACAAGATGAAGCCAGAAGACCGAAGCGCCCTGCATGAAGTCATGGAACAACAATCCGCAAGTATAGCAAAAGGCGGTATTGTTGCTACACTTAACGCAAGAACCTCAATTTTAGCTGGCGCAAACCCAATGTATGGAAAATACGATCCGTTCAAAAACATCACGGAAAATGTTGCATTGCCGATTCCACTCCTTACAAGATTTGACCTTATCTTTGTAGTGCGAGACATTCCATCAAAGGACAAGGACAGAAACATTGCAAAACACATCATAAATCTACACAAGCGCTCATCACCAGATACAAGGTCGCTCATCGATGTTGACATATTCACAAAATATCTGGCATACTGCAAGAAATCAGATCCGGTCCTTACTCCGGAGGCAGAAGAAAAGTTACTGGAATATTACATGAAGATGAGAAATGTCGAATCCGAAGAAATGATTACAGTAACCCCGAGGCAGCTTGGCGGACTCATCAGGCTTGCTACCGCAAGGGCAAGACTCTTGATGAAAACCCAGGTCGACGGCGAGGACGCAGAGCGGGCAATCTTTCTAATCCAGAGCATGCTGGAAGACGCAGGCGTTGACGTAAACACAGGCAAAGTTGATCTTGGCGTCCTGCAGGGAAGGCCGCACAGCGAGGTATCCAAACTCCAACTGTTCATGGATGTCCTGAGATCCCTGGAGGGAGACAGCAAAACAGCAGTAGAAGAAAAACTGTTCGTAAAGGAGCTTGCCAAAACAGGTAAATTCACCGAAGAGGAAGCCAGGAACTTTATCAGGAGAATGTTGAGGGAAGCATCAATTTATGAATCCAAGCCTGGCCACTATAACCGTGTATGATTATATCCGAACTGGAACTAACGGAATCTGCTAAACAGTTTCTCTCTGAGCAGGGGATCGCAACTCTATATCCTCCCCAGGAACAGTCCGTAGCGGCAGGGCTGCTGGAGGGGCAAAACCTTCTTGTTTCTGCGCCCACCGCAAGCGGAAAAACACTGATTGCGGTGCTTGCCATGCTGAGTTTTTTGCCAAACAAAGAAGGCAAAATAGTGTATCTGACGCCGCTCAGGGCCCTTGCCTCAGAAAAGTTTGCAGAATTCAAAAAACTGGAAAAAATCTCACCTGGGCGAAAAATCAGGGTGACCATCTCTACTGGGGACCTGGACTCTGTAGACAGGGAATCAGAAAGCTCTGACATCATAGTGCTTACCAATGAAAAAATGGACTCCCTTATGCGTCATGGTGCTGACTGGATTGATAAAATAGGACTTGTAGTGGCAGACGAGATTCATCTCATAGGTGATCAGGACAGAGGACCCACTCTTGAGATAATACTGACAAAATTAAAAGAGCTGCCAACAAGACCGCAAATTCTCGGGCTCAGTGCAACCATAACAAACGCCGAGGAATTATCTGAATGGCTCAACTGCAAGCTTGTTCTGAGCAGTTGGAGGCCTGTGCCTCTTACCGAAGGCGTGTTTGAGGGGGGGACCGTTCTGTGGAGCAACGGAAATTCTGCAGAAATAGAGTCCAGCACAAGGGGCCCACCGGTAGATCTCTGCCTTGATACCATAAGGGGGGGCGGCCAATCACTCATATTTGCGGAAACAAGGGCTCGTTCAGCCTCTCTTGCTGCAAAAGGTGCAGACGTTGTATCGAAATTTCTTTCTACCCGTGAAAAAAAATATCTTGACGACATTGCAAAAAAACTACTTGAAAACAACGAACACACAGAACAGGTAAAGGCACTTTCGGCACTGCTCAAAAAGGGAGTCGGATTCCATCATGCCGGACTAAATCAAAACTGCAGGCAAATAATTGAGACCGAGTTTCGGAGCGGCAAAATAAAACTCCTTGCCTCAACTCCCACGCTTGCGGCAGGCGTAAACCTGCCTGCGCGCCGTGTAGTCATATCCAGCATAGCCCGATATGACGCAAAGGCTGGCGCCAACAAACCCATCAGCATTATGGAATACAAGCAACTCTGCGGCAGGGCAGGAAGGCCACAATACGACAGCTTTGGCGAGGCTGTCATTGTGGGCAATTCAAACGCATCCGAACTAATCGACTACTATATCAACGGAAGTCCAGAGCCAATCGAGTCACAGCTTGGCGACGACAAATCCCTGAGGATCCATGTCTTAAGTTACATCGTATCAAATCCCGGCACAAAAAATGACGATCTGTTTGAGTTTTTCTCAAAGACGCTGGCAGGACTTCAGATAAGAAAAAATACGCTTCGGTTTGCAATTGAGATTGCCAAAAAATTCCTCCTGCGCGAAGAACTCATAATACAAAAAGGAGAAAGGTTTGCCTCCACAGAGTTTGGCAAAAAAGTCTCAATGCTGTACATCGATCCAATTACCGCAATTTACTTTAAGCGTGGACTGAAATCCGTGTCAAAAAAAAGACACACACTGGGCTTCCTTCACCTTATATCAAGCTGCGAGGAATTCTTTCCCAAATTCTCACTGCGAAACAAAGACTATGAAATCATGAGCACCTTGCTTGAAAATCATCCCTCGGAGCTAATCGAACCGATCTCAGAATACGACTGCTCAAGGAGCCTGCTTGCACTGCACTCGTGGCTAAACGAGTCCTCCGAGATCTATCTTTCGGATAACCTCAACATCGAGTCTGGCGACATGCACAGAATGGCAGAAACGGCAAACTGGCTTTCATACTGTCTTTACGAAATAGCAAAACTTCTTGGCAGATCCGATCTCCTTGAGGAACTCGACATTCTACGCAAAAGGCTGGTGTACGGAATCAGAGAAGAGCTGGTCGAACTGGTCCAGATAAAGGGAATCGGCCGCGTCCGCGCACGCCGGCTTTATGAGCGCGGCATAAAAACCATCGATGATCTAAAAAGGATTCCAACAGACAGGCTTGCAGAAATAGATAAAATTGGCCCTACAGTTGCAGATAATGTTAAATCCCAACTGAAAAAACTAAGATAATTGCAAGCTGAGATAGTTTCGGCAATCGCATCTTCGCTGATCGCATCTTTGATTGTTCTTGGCCTAACGCCGCTTTTGATAAGGTATCTGGCCAGACGCAACTGGGTGGTAAAAGACGTCAATCGCCTCGGGGGCGCAATGATACCAAGACCCGGGGGCCCTGCACTCCTTGCAGGAATACTGTGCGCTGAGGCTTCACTGTATTTCCTTCTGCCTCAGGACAGACTGATTACAAAAGAAATTACTGCCATACTGATTACGACGTCGGCTGCCTTTGTCATTGGTTTCATAGATGACAGGCGAGTCATGGGTGGGTGGTTCAAACCCCTTGCACTCGCTGCTGCGGCCGTTCCAATAATTTTGCTTGGCGCATATGATACCGACCTCAATTTCCCTCTCTTTGGCTCTGTAAAGATTCCAGCACTCTATCTTGGCCTGATCATATTCATGATCCCAATTACTGGAAACACCATGAACTCAATTGATGTCATGAATGGGATCGCAAGTGGTTTTATGACAATTGCAGCATTTTCACTGGCAATATCTCTGTTTATTTTACAAAATTATTCGGTTGCTATAATGACACTGCCGCTGGCCTTTGCATCGCTGGCATTTTACAAATACCACAAATTCCCAAGCAGAATATTTCCTGGTGACTCGGGGGCTCTCACCATTGGAGCGGCCTATGG
>SBBK01000161.1 GCA_005240025.1 archaeon | reverse complement strand
GTCCAGGCGGTGGGCAAGATGCCAATCAATCTGAGGGATTTGGGCATTGACATGCTCTCCATTTCTGCACATAAAATAAACGGCCCAAAAGGTATAGGTGCACTCTACATAAGAAACGGAGTTAAAATAAACCCGATGGTGTTGGGGGGCGGCCAAGAAAACGGCATGCGATCAGGCACTGAAAATGTGGCAAACGTTGTTGGTTTTGGCAAGGCATGTCAACTTGCCAGTGAAAACATGGAAAAAAACATCAGCTACACAAAATCCCTCAGGGACCGCCTCGTAGAACTCGTGCTAGGTGAGATATCTCATGTTACACTTAATGGTCACAAAGAAAACCGCCTTCCAAACAATGCCCATTTTACGTTTTTAGGCGTCAATGGTGAAGATTTGATAATCAAACTTGATGAGCATGGGATTGCGGCATCCACAGGTTCTGCATGCTCTGTGCGAACGCAAAAGGCATCTCATGTTCTTAGGGCCATGGGATTCTCGCACGAACAAATTACTGGTTCCCTACGGCTCACCGTTGGACTGACCAACACAATGGAGGAAATTGAAACGTGTGTCAGGGTTTTAAAAAAAGTGGTAGCCGAGTTACGCAGCGTATCGCCGTTCAAGGCAAAATACGGATTCGCCAATTAACTCAAAGTTCGACGTGAAACCAGTACTGCTGATGTAATCGCAACCACAAAAACAACCAGCGCGATAGAACCAAACTCGGGTATTACCTGGGTGCCAATTATTTCAATGTCAGAATCGCCTTCTTGGAATTGAATTGTGATCACTCTGGAATCTTCATCTGCTGTAGACTCCTCATAGGCTACCTCGAGACCATCTATGTAAATTATGTACGTGTCGTCCATTCCGTCACTCTTTTTTGCATCAATCCACTTCCTGCCCAAGTCCAGGGTCAGCGACCCATCATCACTGCTCTGAATGGTTGCTATTAACCCGAGAATTTGCGGGTCAACAATAATGTCCTTTACGATTCCACCCTTTATTGTATATGGAATATCAAAGGTACCGGCATCGCCTGCCTTTACCTCAAAAATTTCTGCAGTCTCTTTGGCACTTTCTTTGGTTTGAAAATCAAAGCTGATTTCATAAACATTGCCTGTCGGGCCATAGGTTGCCTTTGCTGTGTACTTGCCGTCATCTTGCCAGCGATCCCCTTCTGCCTTGAAGGTAGCTGTATAACTGCCATCTTGCGATACTTCTTCTTGGGCTATGTCAACTATGTTTTTATCGTGGAGTATCTGGATAATTATTGGCGTTTTTTCCAAAACCACGTCAACTTGGCCTGACACTACCACCGTTTCTCCTTCTTCGTAAAACTGCTTTGCAACACACAACTGTTTGCATTCCTGGGCAGATGCACCATATACTGCAATTGAGAGAATTAATGTGAGAATCACAAAACCGTGGTATTTCATAACAAAAACTGGACCTGATGGTATATTTCTTTTTCTAGGCAATTATGCTAAAAAAATGAAAAAAGTATTGATCTTAGTATCTTGGTAGGATGCTAAGTCGGGTCCTGGCAGAAACGGCAATTATTGAGATAATTGCGACTGCAAGAATTATTGCTGCTACTGTGCCAAATTCTGGAACTGCAAAAGTACCTATGATCTCGATCTGTGTAGCTCCCTCTGGGAATGTGATGTCAAGTGTCCTTGTCGCATCATCGCTATCTACCTCATCAAAGTCGGCCTCTTCACCATCGACTAGGACAATGAAGTCACTGTCTCCATCGTCTGATTGTGAATCGAGTACATCTCTTGGAATGGCCAATGAGATGGAGCCGTCGCTTTCTGCATCGATCATCAAAACAATCGAAGTTGTTTCACTGCTGACAGCTGCCCTTGTTACTGTCGCACCATCTGCTTGGTATGGTACACAGTAAGAATCGCCTCCGCCAGTCACCTCAACCTCATCATCCGCACATGCCGACTCTTCCAACACTGGCACCTCGCCAACAATCTCTACTGTTACCGAGTTGTTGATTTCTTGTGGGCCATACTGGACCCTGATGGTATAGATGCCATTTCTGTCGAAGAGCGCACCTGCTGTACTGAACGATGTCTCGTAGGTGTTGTCTTCCATAACTTCTGCTTGTCTTACTGTCACGAGATTGTTGTTTGGACCAACAACCGTGATTGTGACTTGAGCATCGCCTCTTGTGTTGGCAACAGTACCCATTACTTGGATTTCAGAATCGTGGTCATAGACCTCGCTATCCGTCCACACCGAAACCGGCAAGTCATTTTGTCTTGCCAGATTTGCCTTTTGGTACAAGTCGTCAGTGCCACAACCTGGGCATGCCTCTTCATCAAATGATGCATAAGTCGGTACTACTGCTAAACTGCCTGCTGCAGCCATTATGGCAATTAGCACAGATAGTCCATAACTATTCATCTTGATTGGCGATTAGATTATTGACTATTTATGTATTTAAAAAATGAAAAAAGTTGAAGATCTAGTATTTTGGCAGTACTAGTCGGGTCCTAGCAGAAACGGCAATTATTGAGATAATTGCGACTGCAAGAATTATCGCTGCCATAGTAC
>SBBK01000150.1 GCA_005240025.1 archaeon | reverse complement strand
TGTTTGATAGAATCAAGGATACCTTTGGGATATCGCCTATTCCAGTAAGGGGAGAGCGTAATGCGTCATCGTATGTTTTGATGTGCGTGTTTGTGTACCAGGTTGCCATATACTATAATTGCATAACAGGAAGGAAAAAGCCGCAGTGTGTCAAGCACATGCTTGGATGCTAGTATGTTTTTTTAAAAAAGATTTATGCCCAACCCTCAGGTATGTACATACTCATGGAACATACTTGCTATGTTTTCTACTGTACATTTTGGTCTTGATCCAAAATAGATACGATCTTCAAACGTGATGGCGCCAGCTGACTGATCAGACGTTCCACCGATTTTAGGCATGTTTGCATTATAATACCAGGTTATTGTGTTGTATTTTTTCTTATATGGAAAGTCATGCCCGCCAATGAATTCATTGAATAGGTTTATTGTTGATTGTCTTGGAGTAAAGGTCCTGCTGTTTTTCTTTACAACTGCTTCCACTGCAGATGCTATAGCTTTTATGAGTGTGCCCAATTTGCCGAGATTTGTGATTTTTCCTGGCAACAAAATAAACGCAATTAATGCCAAAATTGTGGTGATTGGGATTTTTGTCCTGTCTTGAAATTTGTTAAGCTCGTCTTTTACATTTTCTGCCAGATCCCCCAAACCCATGTGTGTATTATTATCTGTGAATTAATAAGATTTTTGAAAACCACGGTGTAAATTCAAGTATTATTATCGTCGATTCCTGCCTTTGACTGATTCGACAGAATCCGAGCTTGCCTGCACAAGACGCAGTACCGAATTTATGTTTGCCCGGAGATGGGAAAGCTCATTGGATTCTATTGTGATGTGTAGTTTGTTTTTTTCAAGTGAGATTCTGGTTTCGGTTGGGTTTTCTGGGTAAAACTTGTTGTCCGTGCTTATCGAGTCGAAAATTGCACTTGTCTTTTCTTTGGTGTTTATGACAAGTTTTGCGCTAAATGCTAACATCGTAGGCAGTTCCAGCTACTTTAAAGCCACATTTTTTGCACCGCCAGATTCCTACCGCGTGTCTGCCAAACCTGAATGAGCCACAGTCTGGGCATTTTCTCTTTGTCTTCAGAATTGCGTGCACCTGGGTAAACTTTTTCCTGTGCTTTATGCCGTATTTCTGTCCAAGACCTACCAATGATGCGCCTTTTTTGAGCATTTTAACTTCCACTTACCTTCTTCAGGATCTCCCTTATTTTTGCTCCGGTTGCGATTGAAATCTGTGAGCATTTGAGGAGTTGTTCTAGTGTGAATCCGTCGTCCCCGCCTTTTTGTATTGCGCAAATGTTTCCGTTGGAGTTCGTGGTAATCGTTATTCTCGCATCCATACAGCTCCATTCGTCCGCGTTGGGATCAACTATGACGTAGTCGCCAATTTTACCCATGGTCACAGAAACTGGAATTGTGGTAATTGGCGGATCTGAGACCTGGCCATCGACCAAGGTCGGAACATCGTTGACCATTTCCCATTTTGGAATTTTGCACGACATGATGCTCGCAACAGAGGCATAAGAACACGCATCAAAAAGATTTCCATCGTAGTCTGTTACGCTGTTGTCTACAAAAAGTCCCACAACTGACTTGTCTTTTTGGAGTACGAGTTTTGTCAGATCAATCATGCTGCTTTCTCGTATTCCCCTGTCCACCACGCGTGCAAGCTCGATTACATCTTCATTTGGGGGCCCCGGCTCGGCGTTTGGGTCTGCGAGTGGAAGAATTTCTGCAGTACAAATGAATATTCCCCTGTCACCTAGGTCTGGAAACGGCTTGTCTGGTTGGATCTTGACGCCAGTTACAACTTCGGTGTCTCCAAGTCTTATTCTTGCGGAGCCTTCTGCCTTTGGAATTACTCCGGTATCAACTACAAGCGGGCGTGGTTCATCGAAGGCACGCCCATCAACTCTTTGGCCGTCCTTGAGAAGCGAGAGAATTTTTTTCTTTTTTAGTTGGTCAATAATTGAAACGTTCATTGTGATTCATCACCAAAAAACTTGTCGCGTAAGGCCTTTTTTTGAATCTCGTAGACCAGTTTGCATCCGCTTATTGCGGTGTTTACGCATTTTTCATATTCTTGCGGTGTCAGGACCCCGTCAAGCTGAATTAGTGTTATTTTCTCCAAGTTTGGCATGTATGCTACCGGCATGTCTGCCTGCCCTTCCTGGTCTTCTTCGTTGTTGATATCCAAAACTATGGTGTCGGCAACCTTGCCTGCCGCACAGGCGGAGACCATGTCTCGCATTGGGATCCCGGCATCTGCCAAGGCAACAGCTGCGGCATCGAGTGCAGCGCATCGTGAACCGCCATCGGCCTGCAGAATTTCAATGAATATGTCAACTACTGTTCGCGGAAAATTTTCCAGCATTACTGCCGGTTCGAGGGCCTCCTTGATTACCTTTGATATCTCAATTTCTCTTCTAGAGGGAGCCGGGTTTTTTCTTTCGCTTACCGAGAACGGTTGCATGTGGTATCTGCAACGCAGAATTCCGCGGTCTGTATTTGCCAGATGTTTTGGGTGCACGTCACGCGGACCAAAGACCCCCGCCAGAATTTTGTTTTCACCAAATTCGATATATGCGGATCCGTTGGCGTTTTTTAGAACACCCGCCTTTATCATTATCCTACGCGGCTGGTCTATTTTTCTTCCGTCACACCGCAGACCTTTATCGTCTAATAGTACTATGTCTGATTTTTTTACACCCATTTTATTCACTGTTTGATCCTAACATTTGTTGTATTCTTTCAGTCAAATTTGGAACATGTGCTTGTTCTTCTACCATTCTTATGGCATCTAGGGCCTTTAATAATCCCTCGGCTTCAGGGCACGAAACTACGATGTATCCATTTTGCCCTATTGTTATTTGGGCCTTGGTAGCACCTTCAATTGATTGAATCATAGAGCCGCGTTTTCCGATCAGTCTGGGTATCTTTGTTGGCGATATTTTGACCAGTTCGCCGTCCTCAATTTTCCCCAAGTCCCTGTCAGCTATTGTAATTAGAGGATCTCTGGACCTGTCCGAGTTGGCAACCCGCGCGGCAATCAGATCCCCTTTCTTTAGGCGAGAGGTCAGACTGTCCACTTTGGGATCAAAGTCCCGCCCAAAAACATCTTGTGCCGGCAGTATGCCGGGATAACAAGAGTTGATGGCCAGTTCCCAAGAAAGTGAGGTATGGGATCTAACAATTCCAATAATGAAATCATCAATGCGTGGGATATACATGCCGGTAAGCGGAATGACCCGAACGCCGCTGTCAAAAATTTCAGAGATGCCAACGGCGGTTGCAATGATTTTGTCTCCAAACAGGTGTACGTTTTCTTCCGCCCTGTAGGGGCCGGTTGTTATTACGTCGCCAGGTATGACGTATTTTCGTTTTGGGTCATCCATTACTTGACCATCTCTACTGTGGCAGCCCCTTTTGTTATGGAACCCAACCTGTCTATCACGTTTGCTCTTGCCCCGGCAGGTATTTCTAGTATTGCTTTAAGTGATCCGTTATTTTGCCA
>SBBK01000038.1 GCA_005240025.1 archaeon | reverse complement strand
TCCTGGTCCTGCAGCAGGGGCCAAGGGTGAGGCTGCTCGCCTATTAAAAGGGAACATGAGCTGGGTTTAGACCGTCGTGAGACAGGTCGGTCTCTGCCTGATGGAAGCGTGGCTGTCTGAGGGGAAGTTGCTCCGAGTACGAGAGGAACAGAGCAGCGTGGCCACTGGTTTACCGGTTGTCTGACAAGGCAGGCCGGGCAGCTAAGCCATTTGGGCTAAGTGCTGAAAGCATCTAAGCACGAAACCCTTCCCGAGACAAGACAGCCCTTCGTATGATAAAGGTCGGCAGTAGAAGACTGCGTTGATAGGATGGAGGTATAGATCACAAGCTTCGGCGAGTGGTGAGCCTGCCATTACTAATAGACCAACGCACTGGTTAGCCACATTACATAGAGACTATGCGCGATGATTTTTTAATTAAAATCAAACCCTAGTGTAAACTAGGCCTATCCAATCTTTTTTATTTTGGATTCATCTAGAATTCACAATGTCGGAATCTGTGGAATTGCAGTTTTATGAATCCAAATGCAAGAAACTGCTGCAGGAAACCGAAGTCAGGTTTGCAGGAATAATTGACGAAAATGGCAGTCTTGTCGCAGGCGGATTCAAAGAAACAATCGAACCGCTAGAAGACGACAAAAACAAACTGCACGCATTCATGGAGTTCGCATCGCGTGTTTCACTTAGAAGGGAATTTGACAAAACCTTGGGACCAATAAACTACCTGGCAGCAAGGAGGGACAAGCTTGTACTCATAAGTTTCCCATTCCCGGTTAGCAAATTCGTCCTGCTCATTTCTGCCGAACCAAACACAGACATTGAAAACATTGCAAAAAAAGTGGTTTCTGTATTCAGAGATGTTTCGTAAAATTTCGGTTCACCTATCTGGCTTGCAATATTTGACTTAAAACGTAGAACAGAATCATGCACAATATCTAAAAATCAGCGTTTTTTCATAATTCTGGGATTCAATTGAGACAATACTGGATGGCTGCAGTCTTTGCAGTTTTATCAATGCTGGCATTTGAAAACACGACTGTGCTTGCTGCCACTGCGCCAGATGTGCCAGCGGGCGTGTCTGCCACGGCTGTTTCTCCTACCCAGATTACTCTTATTTGGTCTGCCCCCATAAATAATGGCGGCTCGCCAGTCACTGCCTATAAAATTGAATTCAAATCCGGCAGTGGCAGCTACGCCACGCTGGTTGCAAGCCAATCATCCACAAACTATTCACACACAGGGTTGACAACTGACACCACATACTCTTACAAAATTTATGCAATCAATTCTGTTGGAACCAGTGTTGCATCAACTGAGATCGCTGCTACTCCCACCGCCTCCTCTATAGGTGCACTCCCAGGCGCCCCAACCGGTCTGGTGGCAACCGCAATATCGCCAACACAAGTGAGCCTGTCATGGACTGCCCCTGCCAACACCGGCGGATATCCAATAACTGGATACAAAATTGAATTCCGTGTAGGTGGTGGTGCATATGTCTCCCTAGTTGACAACACCGCTTCTGCCTCCACTACATATTCTCACAACGGTCTTACAACAAACAGCGTTTATTCATATCAGGTATATACAATTACTGCCTTTGGTACAAGTGCTCCATCTGCGTCATCTGCAGGCTCGACTGTCCAACCAAAAGCAACCTCAAAGGTTACCGCACCGGATCCTCCAGCAATGCTTGAAGCAACAGCAGTATCTCCAACACAAATCAACCTGTCCTGGGTTGCGCCATCAAAAGATGGCGGTTTTCCTATCACAGGCTACAAAATCGAGTCCAAGGCAGGCTCTGGCTCATACACGACACTTGTGTCAAACACGGCTACTGCCGCTACAGTATACTCACACACAGCATTAACAACAGGAACTAAATACACCTACAAGGTTTCTGCAATAAACACTGTAGGTACAGGCTCTGCATCAGTTGAGGTGTCTGCAACGCCAACTTCGACGTCTGTTGCATCCGCGCCAGGGCCTCCACCCAGTCTTACTGCGATTGCTGTTTCCGGCACCCAGGTCAATCTTTCCTGGTCTCCACCTGCCAACACCGGCGGGTCTGCTGTCACAGGATACAAAATCGAGTTTATGACAGGCTCAGGCTCATACGCCATACTTGTAACAAACACCGCTTCAACATCCACCACATACTCCCATACCGGTCTGACTGCCGGCCAGTCGTACCTCTATCGGGTATCTGCGATTAACGCAATTGGCACAAGCAACCCATCGCCTGAGACATCTGCAACCCATGCTGCCACAACACAGATGGTAACAAACAATGCGCCAGGTGCTCCAACAGGTCTTACTGCGATTGTTGTTTCCGGCACCCAGGTCAATCTTTCCTGGTCTCCACCTGCCAACACCGGCGGGTCTGCTGTCACAGGATACCAAATCGAGTCCAAGGCAGGCTCTGGCTCATACACGATACTTGTGTCAAACACGGCTGCTACTTCCCACTCCCACACCGGCCTGACCACCGGGACTCTGTATTCGTACCGAGTTTACGCAATCAACTCTGTCGGTGCTGGCTCTCCGTCTGGCGAGGCATCCGTCACAGTAAAAGAAACCACAACTCCGGTGCTTACCGCGGTGGCAGTATCCCCAACACAGGTCGACCTATCATGGACTGCACCAAGTCAGACATACAAACAACGAATCACAGGATACAAAATCGAAGAAAAAATCGGCACCTCATCCAGGATTGTTAGCGACAACGCCGGCAATGTGATTGGTTATTCAATAACTGGCCTTACCACAGGCAAATCATACACCTTTGTGGTGTCTGCTCTTTTTGTCACGGGTGCCAGCCCGCCATCAAATTCTGTAACTGTGACACCTACTACAACATCTGCGCCACCGACAGGCTACAAACTTGTGACTGCCCCGCCCGCGGGCACAATACCTGTATACGACCAGGGCGCAACACTCAAGTCGCAGCAGATCGACATGCAAAAGAAAATCGAACAGGCAAGAGAAGAACTCAAAAAGAAATCTGCAAAAACCGAGAATGCAAAAACAAAGGCTGCAAGAGAAGAAGCCAAAAAAATCAACGAGCAGGTGCTAAAAAACGCCACGGCGGAGCGACAAAAAATGTTTGCAGAAAAACAAGCCGAACTAAAAGCAAAGCAAAACAAGACCGCTGATCAGCTTACTTTGGACAAAAAAGAGATGGCAAAGAAAAAGCACGAGGAGGCAAAAAAACTCCGTGAGCTGAGAAAACAGGCAAAAATCAAAAAATAACAAAAACAAACAACTTTTATTTTCATTGCTTGCGTCAACTGTATGGATAAAAAAACCGAACCAAATGTGGTCGGAGTTGAGGTCCTAAAGCAAAACGGAGTTGACATCGACGAACTCATAAGACTCCTGGTCTATAATGCGTCTGTCGAGTTTACTGCATACTATTATTTCACAAACCTGAGGATGCACTGCACGGGTGTGGAGGGTGAGGGAATAAAGGGGGTAATCGAGGATGCGAGGCTTGAGGACCTGAGTCACTTTGAGTCGTGCCTCTCAAGAATATACGAGCTTGGGGGCAGTCTGCCAAATGACGCAACCGAGTTTATAAAAATGTCGGGATGCGAGTTTTTGCAGCTACCGCCAAACCAGACAGACATTCGAGCAATAATGGAAAAATGCCTCAAGGCAGAACAGGGTGCAATTGTCAACTGGAACAAAATATGCCAAATGACGATTGGCAAGGACCCAGCTACATACGATGTCGCAAAAGACGTCCTAAGGGAAGAGATAGAACACGAGGCATGGTTCCTGGAATTGCTTTACGGCAGGCCTTCTGCCCACATGCGACGCAAGTTCCCAGGCGAGCGACCGCACACACACAAACACTCAAGGGCGCTGGGCTAACCCCTCCTTTTTTGACGATACGGAGACCGGATCTCCAATTTCTGGTGCTCCAACCGAAAACTTATCTATCGCGCACATAAAATCCACACCAGGTAGATGCAAGAAAAATTCACTACTGTGGATGGGAACAAGATTCGTTATCTGCAGGAAGGATCTGCAAAAAAAAATCTGGTTTTAATTCATGGGCTTGGGGCATCAGCGGAAAGATGGGATC
>SBBK01000119.1 GCA_005240025.1 archaeon | reverse complement strand
TTTCTAGCTTTAAACAAAGCCATTTGTAGCAAGTGTGGTAAAAATGCACACCAAACGAAATTAGATTTGCATCACAAAGACGGCGACAGGGCAAACGATGACTGGACTAACATCGTGATTTACTGTGAAAACTGTCACAAAATAGTAGAAGGTAGAGACAAAAAGAAAAGCGAACTCAGATGACTCTCTGCGGTAAAGGTCACGATAATTGGAGCACATGGACATCTACTGATGGAACCGTTCATAAATACTGTAAAATCTGCAGGCGTGAAAGAGCAAGGAAATACTCTGAAAGGAAAAAGAACGCAAAAGGTTCACACACTGAAAAGGAATTTCTTGAAAAACTTAGGCAGTATGAAAGGTGTCCTAGTTGTAATCGCAAATGGGAGGATATTCCTAATTCCAAGGGAAATGCTAGGTACAAGATTACTGAAGATCACATCATTCCATTACTGAAAGGAGGAACCAATGATATTGACAATATTCAACCGTTATGCTATCAGTGTAATTTCCAGAAAGGCTATTCCGTAAAATGACTGAGAGGTGGCAACGAAATCATTACAATGTAAAACTCCTTCGAGGCTACGGTATTTCAATTAATGTAAAAGATAACAAGATTATTCTAAAAAATGGTCAAAATGACATTACTGGGATCTCAGAAAAAGAAGAATGGTTTGTTTCAAAAATCCCATACGAGAAAATTGTGATTTCTGGAAAAGGCTACGTTTCAACTGAGGCAATCTCAATTCTAAACCAAAACAACATCAGCGTGATTCTGACTGACATCTATGGCAATCCTGTCTCTTTTATGAATGGCGGAATGGTTTCCAATACTGCCATTAAATACCGAATGGGACAATACGATGCCTTTCGAGATCCTGTAAAGGTCTTGCACTTGCAGAAATGGATTCTAAAGGAGAAGATCCAATCCCAAATCAACTTTCTCAAATCGTTAGAAAAGCCAGAGATACAAGATGAAATTTCTAAACTTGAATCACACCATTCCCAAATCGACTCTAAAACGGATTCAAAGGGGCTAAGAGCAATTGAAAGCGGCTGTGGTAGATACTATTTTCTGAATTATGCAAAGCTTATTCCTGCCAAATATGGATTTCAGTCTAGGCATGGTGGAGGTCTTGTCAATTCCAAACGCTGTGCCTCTGATGTTATCAATGTACTTTTGAATTATGGATATACGGTTTTGGCTGGAGAGATTGCCAAGTTTGTGAATGGCTTGGGTCTCGATCCTTACTATGGCTTCTACCATAAACAAGACGCCTCATTTCAATCTCTGGTGTATGACTTGACTCTTTCGCTGGCTTGTTGATTATTCTGTTTACAAGCTGGCAAATTCACAGACAAATGGACAAACAATTAAGCTCAAAGATTATGCCCATGCCAAAACTAGTTACTAGCTCAGTGCTGATCCGGTACTATTTATAGCAGAAATACTATTTCTATCTAGCGAACAATCATTCGTCAAATAGAAATGGTACTTTATGAACACAGAGCATGTCATATCACAAAAGGTAGAAAAGCATCTGGAAAAGAAAGGATGGAAGATCTCTCATGAAGTAAAGCTGCGAGGGAGAATTATAGATATCGTAGCTACCAAAGACAACAAAATAACAGCTATAGAGATCAAGGGAGGCTCTGGAGTTATGCAGCTAGGAATAGAACAGGCACTACACCAGAAGAATGCTGTAAACTTCTCATATCTTGCAATTCCAAAAGACAGATCTACTAGAATGATTCTGAACTCTTGCCAAAGTCTGGGAATAGGGCTCTTGTTAGTTAATGATGGGGTGGAGGAGGTTACCAAACCAATGGGGGGCAATGTACTTCCCTCTGTCAAGAATATTGTTTTTAAAGAGAGGAAAAAGTCACAGCAATCTGTATCGATTAAGAGCTCACTTGAAAATCTCTTCAGATCTAGAGCACAGGTTTTGATTCTAAAATTACTATTCTTAAATTCTTCAAATGAATTCCATGCAAACGACATGGCAAGAAAAACCGGATTGGCTCCTTCTACCATAACGAAAGAAATGCCTGTAATTCAGAATATTGGATTGGTTCTAAGAAGAACTCAGGGGAACTTGGTGTTTTATAAGATAAATAATCAAAGTGTTATCTATAGCGAATTAAAACGGATATTTCTAAAATTCGAAATGCTTGATGAAATAATTTCTCGAGATTTGCCAAAAGAAAAGATCAAGTATGCACTAATTTATGGATCTTTTGCAAAGGGAACTGAATCACAATCAAGCGATATTGATTTGCTGATAATAGGTGATGTAAACGAGAATACTCTTCTCAGATCTATATCTAAAACAGAAAGGACAATAGGCCGCGAGATAAATTACTTGTTGTGGAAAGAGGAGGAATTTTTGGAAAGAGTGGGTAAGAAAATACCTCTGATAAGAGAGATCTCAAAGACTCCAATAATGATGATAGTTGGTGAAGAGGATGAATTTAAGCGATCTATTGAAACAAGATCTAGTTGAAAAGTTTGAATCTGATAAGGAGCAGATTGAAAACGAACTTGATAATGCAAATAAAAAAATGACATCGGCAAAAAATGTACTGGGGATAAATGAATGGGGATTGGCCTATGTCACTGCATATAATGTAATGTTACACGCTGGTAGAGCATAATGTTTTCTAAGGATTACAGGCCAAAAGGAAGAGATCATCACGTTGCGGTAGTGATGTTCGTACAAGACGTATTTTCCACAAAATTTTCAAAAGATGTATTGGACTCATTTGACAGGGCCAGAAAACTCTGGCACGAATTCACATACGACAATGCAGAGCTGGTATCTCCTACCCAAGCAAAAAACCTTGTAATAAATGCAGAAGTATTTGTTAACAAAACAAAAGAAATTCTAAAGATGTAGCTAGACTATTCCCATTATTTTCATAACCCTGCTAGCAATCGGGTCAGTCTGCACTGTTGGTTCTGCCGAAACCAGCAATATGTTGGAGCCGATGGGAAAGCTCAGCAGTGTGGCTTTTTCCCTGCGTGATGTGGAATATTTTACTGGCCCAAGGCAGTAATCAAATTCTTGCCTCATCGAAACTCTTAGCGCAAGCTCAAGGTACATCTTTTGCAGTTCGGCATCGCCGACTTGGGGCGTTACGCCCTCTTTAAAGCCGCCGGCAACCATCTTGCCCAGCTTGTTTATTATTGCTGCAAATCTTATCTTGTCTTCCCGGAGCACCAGATTGCATTTCTGAGCCAAAAGCCAATACTCGCTGGTTTTTTCCACCTGCGACATTCTGATTCTATTACCGCAGGCGCGAATTTAAGTGAGATTCACTTCAGTCTTTCAAAATGCGCATTTTTTCACGTAAAAACAGAAAAATGTTTAGAATATGCTGATCCTATTCACAATCAATCCACACTGATTTTTTATGTTGCTTCTGCTGGTGTTGACGATCGATTTTTTCACATTGTCACTGGAAGTTTCATTTGATTTTTCCATGTTGGCGCTTACCGGCACTTTGGCCAGTCCCTTCACCAACCTCCTATGGCTGTCCTCAGTATAGACAAAAACCTCCCCTAGAAATCGGGATCAATCTTAAATATTATTTTGACGTTATATGGTGCGACGAGAAACTGTCATTCTGCGTCGTAGATTGACAGGATAGGAAAACAATCATGTTGTTGAAAAACTATTTCGTTGTAGTTTTCCACGTGTCTTCTCGTCCATTTAATTTCATGTCAGCAGGCCACGTCCGCTATTCGTTTTAAAGCAGATCTGATACTCTGGAGATCAGAGGAAGCAAGATCTTTGTCTGATATCAACTCGGCATAAAACGAATTAGACCCTAGTTTTTTAATGTCGGCCTCATAGCAGTTTAGCGACTTTTCAATCAGCGGAACGTCTGATTGCAGGCTTTGCAGAATCTGTGGGTCCTGCAGGCCCTCGCCAATCTTGCTTATCACCTTATCAATCATGGGATATGTCTTCATTGCCTCGCCTTCAACCAGCTGGGCAAACATTGGCGCGTCCTTTATCTCAGGTGAGCGTCGGATATTTCTGAGTCTTTTTTTGTAGTGGTACAATGCCCGCAGGACCAGCTCGTAGCCGCCCTCTTCTTTTAGGTAGATTCCGCCAAGCCAAATCCCGTGTGGCATGCAAATTGGCGCCAGCAGTTGCTTATTATCTGATCTGACAACCTGGAAAAAACTTTAATCCGAATCAAACAAAACACAACAAATGTCAAACCCGACCGAGCAGCCAATTGACCCAGACAAGCTAGTTATCTGGTGTGATGTGTGCCAGATTGAAGTCGTCGGGTATGATGACTGGCAGGTGCATCTCGACAGCAAAAGACACAACTCCAAGCTGGAATCCTGATTATGTGCTGACGGCGAGCTCGGTCATGTCCAGCTTTTCGGATTTTATCTTGTCAAATTCGCACTCGATGTCGGGGTTCTTGACTGGCCTCATCTGGTGAACCATCCATGTTGTTACGACCACGTCTATCAGACACACAATCAAGATAAGAAATTGGCGTTGTTCAAAACATACACACTGGCTTATCGTGTTTTACAAATTGCGAGCGGGAAAGCCCGAACCCTTTAGGGTTGGGAGTATCAGAAAATCAGAGTACGTCGGACGGCACATATGCCTGACTTTTCTCAAACCTATCCAGTCTTTTTATTGCAAACGCCGCAGTCTCACTCACATAGGGAATGGGGTCGTCCAGTGCCGGCCGTATCGCTTCTTTTGATTCTACTGCCCTCATAAGAGCAAGACACTCCAGTGCCTCATGCTTTGCAATCCCGCTCCTGTCGTTTAGCGCGGTCTTGATCATCACCGGTATCTTTTTTCTCATGTCCCTTGCGGCTATCTGAAAGCACGCCTCGTGCTTTATGATGCCATTGTCGTCATTTTCCAAAACCCAGGACATGAGGTCTGCCACATCATCAAAGATTGGGTCTGCCGGGGCGTCCTCTGCTATTTCGCCTGCCAGGTATACTGCATCCCATCTCTTTGATTCATCGGGGTCGTTTTTTATAATGTAAGCACATCTTTCTAGCCGTTTTCCTGGGGGCAGGCTTCGAAATTCATTCTCATCCAGTATGTCCAGAGGCACAGCATATCAGAGACACAAATTGTTATTAATATTTCTTAGATTGTCATATTTCGCAAAACCATGGGTCGAGCATGTCAGTGGATGCTGTTCATTAGTGGTTGATTGTCTGGTCTCAAGATTGGGAGGGTGTTACGCACCAATTTTAAAATCTTTAAATCATTCCAAAAGAATATGAGTTGTTGAGTGATGCCAACGAACCGCCAAAAGGCACAAGCCCTACACCAACAGAAAGGAAAACAGTGGAAGGAAATTTTCCAAACATCAAGAGATGGAGTGTTACTGGACAATCCACAACAAGATACAATTGCATAGAGTGGAGCCTTTGCAAGGAAAACGAGTGGGTTTGGAAGCAAGTTGACCAGTTTGGCGACAAAGACGGTACTGTCGAGGTCTCAGATTTTGACGAGTTTTACAAAAGGAACGGGTTTACACCGTGTGGAACTACCTCATCTGAGTGCAAGCCAGAATGCAAAAAAAGAAAGGTTGCGCTTTTTTGCAAGGATGGTAAACCAAAACACGCAGCAAAAGAGACACAAGATGATTGGTGGGAAAGCAAGCTGGGCCGCAGTATCAAAATAATTCATCGCCTGCCTCAGCTTGAGGGAGGTGCATATGGAAATGTATGCCGATGTTATTGCAAGGATGATCCGAAAGCTAATCTCGGTTTGTGCCCGAAAGAAAAACCAAAAGAACCAAAGAAAAGATGACCGTAGGGCCGGCAAATGTTTTATATCTCATGACTGTAAATAATGCATGACCGCCCAAACTCAAAGGGCTGAATTTGAGAGATACTTCAAAAAATGGCAAGAACTGATCAAGGAACCTGGATTAGCAATCAGTTCCGTTACAAATGATTATGAAAATAATGAACCATACAAAAAGATGGTAAATCTTGGTTATGCGGCACTTCCTTTATTCATGGAAAAACTCAAGAAGGGATATTTTTTCTTGAATCAGGGAGTATCTGATATCACAAAACTCAAACCTCAAGATATTTTACCCAAGGGCCAAAAGATGCCCATATCAGAACAAGGTGTTTCCAGACTGTGGCTGGCGTGGTGGGCTAAAAACAAGAAAAATTATGTTCATCTTGTCGCACATCCTACGTGAACTACTGGACAAGTCCGGCGCTCTCTTCCACATCAACAACCAAAGACGACAGCGTCTGCAAAAGCTACCTTTTTTTGTCCCAGCACCCACCAAATAGCGTGAAGGTTCTACTCATTTTGGCAGTTTTTGTTTTCTGTACACTGACTGCTGCATACGCACAGACCTACGACCTGTACGTGCAAAAAATGCCAGTGGTCTGGAAGGATCAGTACAGCACAGTCCTCTCGGACGCAACCAGATACTGGGAGGAAAAAACACCGGGCCTCAAGTTCAACTATGTTACATATCCCGACCAGTCCGACTTTGTAGTGGAATGGGGCAGCAAAACCGACGACGGCAAATTCGGCGCCTATGCGACCGGCGCTCAAAACTATTACAACAAGCCGGCCATCTCGATTACGCTTGGCTTCTTCAAGGACAGAAAGCTTGCAACAGTCTCGCCAGAATATGCGCTAGATATCACAAAGCACATGATTGGCCACCTGCTTTCCCTTCCGCACAGCACTGACACAAACGACGTCATGTATCCTTCTGTGGAATATTATGACTCATGGCTCCAGTCCCATGAGGTGCAAAAAGTCAAACCCTCAAACAACTCCTCAAAAACCGACTGGCAATCAAGGTCGCAAAAATACCAGGCCAAGGCATCAGATAAAATTATTCAGCTGGAGCCGCAGGTGGATTCGGCAAACTCGCTGCTTCTTTCCGCGCCATACACAAACAAGGCAGCACAGGCCGAGATACAAAAAGGATGGACTGCATACTGGGCTGCCAAAAAATCCCTCGACGATGCGCAAAAGACCCAGACAGACGGGGGCGCGCTGGTCCTGGAATCAAAATACAAAGAATCCTACTCCAAGTTCAAAAAATCATACGAGTTTACAAAAATAGTCGAAAAGAAACTCGCCGACATCAAAAAATACAACAAAAAAGCCTACGAACTACAGTACGGAAAAAACGGCACAAAATCATGAAAAAATCCGAGCTGAGAAAGCCGGTATCTGAATACAGGGAACTTGCAAAACCCCATCCCAAAAAAGAACAAAAACTGGCGGAGATAAAACGCCGATATTTCCATGAAACGGGCCAAGAACTGGACAACCAGTAACAGTTACTTTCAAAAACAACCTCCTTTGTATGGCCGATGGTGCGGCTCCCTCACATTTTCATTTTGGCACTGATTGCGATAATCGTTATTTATTACGTGCTTGGTGCCTTTGTCCTGCAGCAACATGCAGTAAACAAGCAGTCTGTCTACGTGCACCTGCAGAAAGAATGGAAAAGCTACCCGTCAAACATTGTATACGAGATCACAAATGTCTGGTCAAAAACAAATGCAGAGCCTCCCAGTCCAGAGGCAAGGCTAGAAATTGTCAAGCAGACAAACGTAGACGCAATCAAATCCGTCCACAACAAGTCCTACATCTTGGTGCAACACGACAATACCGACTGCCGCGATGTGTGGACACCACACTATGCAAGATTTGGGGCAGATGTCGTCAGGCACCAGATCGAATACATTCTGGGCCTGCAAAAAAGCCCGGACCCGGATATCACACTATACAATCCAGTCCCGGGCAGGCAGGACTACTTGACTCACAAAGCCCAGATCATATCGGGTTATTCCCAGTTTATCCCGGTCTGCACAGAAAAAAACTCGACCACATTTGATTACTCGCTCCGGATAAACGACAGCACTGTTGGCTTTGACGTATATTTTGTACCGTCTGCAGAGGAGCAGGCAAACTATGACAGTAACCGCGTATTCAGACATTATACGGACGGCCAGTGTTTTGGCACAAACTATGCGAGTTTTTCCGGAACGTGCCACGGCGCAGGCAGGGGATCCGGGCTGCTGGTTGTCCTGCCAGACAGCCTCACACTGCCTCTCACAAAGGTCGATGTCTGGCTATACGAAAAATAGATCCGGACTATGACTTTTATCTCGGATGTGTCAAAATGATACCATGAAGGCGACCTTTGGTGCGGGGTGTTTTTGGTGCGTCGAGGACATCTTTAGAAAAACAAAAGGCGTCACATCCACCAGGGTTGGCTACAGCGGAGGTCACACAAAAAACCCGACATACCAAGACGTCTGCACCGACATGACGGGCCATGCCGAGGCAGTCCAGGTAGACTATGACCCAAACATCATATCGTACGAGAATCTCCTTGAGGTTTTCTGGGCCGCCCATGATCCCACCCAGCTCAACAGGCAGGGGCCAGACATTGGCACGCAATACAGGTCCGTGATATTTTGTCATGACCCAGAACAAAAGGCACGGGCCGAAAAATCAAAGCAGGCCCACTCTGCAAGGTTTGACAGCAAAATCGTAACTGCGATCGAGCCGGCGTCCGAGTTTTATCCTGCCGAGGAATACCACCAGCAGTATTATGCCAAGTGCGGCATATCCAGATTCTGATGCGCCAGACCGCGGTATCGGCATTTCCAAATTTGGTATTTCATCGTCAATTTAATATTCTACAATTTTGATAATATGGTATTGAAGTGCAAAAACTGCGGAAAGGAATTCCAAAACCGCGCCTCGAACTATTGTTCAACTGAGTGCGCCATAACGTTCTTGGAAAAATCCCATAATTTGCGGCAATGATTTTCTGGTTTTTCGTGTTTTTGCTTTTTATCTCACATTCGCAAGGCACCCAATTTCATGTGGCAGACAATCCAGATCCAAAAACAGTCGAAATGGGCAGGCAGGTCCAGATTGCAGCCGACGTGACAAACAGACAGGAAATCGAGCAAAACTTTGCATACATTGTCCAAATCCAAAACGAGAACGGCGTAACAATATCGCTGGCGTGGCTCACGGGAACACTTGCGCCGGCCCAGTCTCTTTCCCCTGCCATATCGTGGACTCCGGATACTGCGGGAAAATACGAGGCGACGATTTTTGTCTGGGAGGGAATCGACAACCCGTCTCCACTCTCACATACAATTTCGATGCCAATCGACGTAACCCCTCATAGCATCTAAATAATCAAAAACCCACACAAAAACCGTTGGCACTGAGATTCGAAAAAAGCGTTGAGGACAACAGGGGCCAAATACTTTTTCTCAAGCACGGAAGAAAAAGCATGAACATAGTAGAAATCAAGGCAGGCTTTGCAAGGGGTGGTCACTACCACTCCTTTGAGACGAGGCACTTTCTGATATCTGGAAAAACAGAGGTCCGAGAAAAAAATCTGGACACAAACAGGGAAACAGTCAGGACGGTATCGGCACCATCAATAATTGTGGTACAGCCGCGGACTGCCCACCTTTTGACTGCGCTTGAAGATGCCATATTTGTAGAAGGGTTTTCCGGCGATTATTCGGCAACCGAATATCCGGAATACCGCAAAATCATAATGCAGAAAATGGCATGACCACATCCATCTGGCTTGAACCGTCAAAAAACGATGCAAAATATCTAAGAAAAATAATCCGCGCCCTTGCAAAAAAACATGGCGCGCCGGAATTTGCACCACACCTGACACTGTACAGTGGTGTGACATATGCAAAAGCCCTTGACTGTGTGCGAAACTGCAAAACTTGGCCGCTTTCGGTCCAGGCCCTCGACATAAAACATTCAGAGTATCTGTGGAAAACAGTCTTCGTCCGTATTCGAAAAAACCGTCGCCTTGATACACTCTACAAAACCATCGCTGGCTGTGCGGGGCCAGCGAAATATGTCTTTGAGCCGCACATCAGCCTCATTTACAAAAAAATGGATGCCAGAACCAGAAGGGCAATAATTCGTGATCTGAAAATCAAGTCAAGGTTTACCTTTGACAGGATAACCATCAACAAAACCTCAAAGGACGTCTCGGCGTGGAAGCGCCTCAAAACGATCCGGCTTTAGATGTACTCATTTGTAAAAATTAGTCGATTTTTGAGTTATTAAAATACTAGTTGCCCATACAAAAAAGAGGATGGCTATTCTAACCCCACAAGAAACCAGGGCCTTTGTCGAAAAGCTTATCGCGACCGGCCAGGGGGACCGGGGAAGGCTGGACCACATTTTGATAATACTCAGAGAGGGCCGCAAACTCTATAATTCTGATCAAAAATACCTCGATTCCAAGCTGGCCCAGGAAATCGGGCTGCGCGAACAGGCCCAAGTCGAGCCGAGCATCATTGAAAAAATCCAAGCCCTGATAGACTCTGGCGTAGGGGATACGGGCAGGCTCCAGTTCATAGCCGAATCCCTAAAACAGGGCAAACCACTCTATGTCTCTGATCAAAAATATCTCCGCTCAAAGCTTGGTAATGTGAATCTGAGTGTGCCTCAACCCGGTACGGATACTACCATCGACTCCCTGAAATCCCAGATAAGATGGGCAAATCAGAAGATACTGCACCTGGAATCTGTCCTGAGCGAAAAAGTTTCGCAACTCCGGCCCGAAGAAAAACCGCGAAAAACCCTGACGCTGGGCGTGATGCCAAAGGGCTGGGAAACCCCGACGGTTGTGGTTACAGAGCAGTCAGGGGAAAAAACTGAAGACGAGCGACTCCGAATCGAGCAGTCAAAGCTCGCCCAGATAATTTTGGACAGGCAAGAG
>SBBK01000157.1 GCA_005240025.1 archaeon | reverse complement strand
GAGGAGATGTGTCTGAGGCGCGTAAATTATTTTGAAAAACGCATCAAGGAATACGCCGCAGTATTTTACGACAACCCAATTTTAATTTCAAGAACGCGCGATGCGGGAATCCTCTCAAGGGAGGACGCAATACGTCTGGGAACAACTGGCTCTACTCTGCGCGCAAGCGGGGTGGACTTTGATCTCAGAACAAAGGAACCGTATGACGCATACGGCGAACTAGACATAAAGACAAACGTCCTGAAGGAAGGGGACTCGTATGCCCGCTCCAAGATTCCATGGCTTGACATGCTGGAAAGCTGCAACATTATCAGGCAGGCACTTCAAAAGATGCCCAGGTCCGGTTCTGTTCGGGTAAAACTAAAGCCAAATCCAAAGGGCGGAAACGACGAAGTCTACAGGCGGGTCGAGTCGGGCCGCGGCTCACTGGGATGCTACATAGTATCACGCAGCCAGCCGGAACCATACCGCCTCAAGCTGAGTGTTGGGTCGTTTAGAAACCTGATATGCATGCCATACCTGCTCAAAGGGGAAAAACTGGGAAACATGCCGGCAGTTTACTGGAGCCTGAACTACTGGCCGGTGGAGGCTGACAGGTAAATGTCGTCGCTTGCACCAAAATTCAGATTCAGCTACTTTATCAAGTCGATTCTTGACAACGGGTTCTGGGCAGTAATACTGCTCACCCTGGCTGGAATCCCGCTGGTGCAGGTGCTGCTCTTCTATCTGGAGCTTCCAGTGCTTGACGACAAATTGCTGAGCCCGTATCTTGCGTTTACCATTTTAGCAGACCCGTCAGGGCAGATCCCGTTACTAAAATCCTTCATCCAAACCGACTTTTTCAGAATCGCAATGTTTCCGGGATTTGGGTTTGCGGCACTTCTGGCAGCAGGAACCATATTTGTTGAAAGAAAAATGCTGGCAAAACTTCAGCTCCGAGTTGGTCCGTTTTACTGCGGCAAAATCGAAGGAATTCTGCAGCTTATGAGTGATGGCATCAAACTGCTCACAAAAGAAATCATAATTCCTGCCAGGGCAGACAAGCCAATCTTCTGGGCAGCACCAGTGCTTTTTGTGGCAACCGCGGCTGCGTTTGTGGCACTGATCCCGGCAGCCGGCGGGGGATGGGTTGTAGCTGATGTCGATGTAGGACTGCTTGCGGTTTTTGCAGTCATTGGATTCTTTCCGGTAATTACCGTGCTGTCGTCGTGGTCGGCAAACTCCAAGTTCCCGTTTATCGGGGGAATCCGGGCCCTGCACCAAATGGTGTCATTTGAGATTCCGTTAATCCTGTCGGTCCTGGGAGTGGTGATTCTAACAGGAACGCTAAACCTGACAGAAATCGTCGAAAGCCAGTCCACATACTGGTGGATAATATTTCTGCCAATCGGGGCAATTGTATTTTTTATTGCAATGCTCGCAGAACTGGAAAGGATCCCATTTGATCTGCCAGAGGCGGAAAGCGAGATAGTTGCGGGCTGGCTTACCGAGTTTTCAGGCATGATGTATGGTCTTGTTCAGCTGGGATCATATCTCAAACTTTACGCGTTTGCAGCACTGTTTGTGGTGCTGTTTTTGGGTGGATGGCACGGCCCGCAGGTATGGCCTCCATTTCCGCAGGAAATAATCGAAAAGGGAATCGAGATGGGTCCAATAAACGCAAGATTCCCGGGGCTGCCGCTGCTGGATCAGCAGATGCTCAATGACGTTTTGTGGTTTGTAATCAAGGTGGTCGGAGTTATATTTTTCATTCTGCTGCCTCGCGGAGTCTTTCCAAGAATAAGAATTGATCTGCTCTTGCACATTGGCTGGTACAAACTCATAGGCCTTGCATTTGTGAACATCTTCATCGCACTCGGTTTGATATATGCAGGAGTACTGGGTCCGGAGGGAATACTGTAAAATGGGAACTGCAACCGGAATAATAAAGGCATTAAACTCCGGAATAAAACATCTGGCAATAAAACGATTCACGCTACGATATCCGGAACAAAAACTAAAGCTTGTCGGCGACGGATATCAGTTTGATCCAAACACCGGCGTCGGAATAGCCGGATACAAGGGACGACACATGCTGTTCCATGACAAATGCACAGGATGCCAGCTCTGCTCTATTGCATGCGAAGGGGTCGCAGAAGCAATTGCGATGGTCAAAGTGCAGGAGGAATGGAAACACAACAAAAAAGCAATCATGCCGCAAATTGACTATGGCAAATGTGTCTTTTGCGGACTTTGTGTGGATGCGTGTCCATTTTACGCATTATACATGACAAACGACTACGAGCTGTCATCATTTACAAAAGAGGGCCTGATTTACACGCCGGCACAGCTCCAGGTAAAGCCGGATGTCCAGCAGGATGCCGAAATAATCTTCAGTGACCGGGGTGCTACACATGGCTGATGCCGTGTTTTTGGCACTTGCCGTCATGACCATTGGCTCTGCGATTGCCGCACTGGAGGTTCGCTCCTTAATTTACGGCTCGATTGCCCTGATGGGCACTTTGGGCGGAATTGCTGGCTTTTTCCTGCTTTTGGACTCGCCGTTTGTGGCAATGTTTCAGATTGCCGTTTACATCGGCTCGATTGCCGTCCTGATTTTGTTTACGGTAATGCTCGTGCGAAGGCAGCTCATCTTTATCAAAATTGAGGACCCTCGAAGGAGATACGCGGGAATCGGCCTGATGCTGGTAATGATGTTGGCACTAGGTGCAGTTATACTGGCTTCTGGAATAAAATCAATCCAGACAGATGAGCCGCCAGTAGACTTCAGGGAGATCGGCGAGGACTTTCTTATCTATTATTGGCCGGCACTCGTTTTGATGGCACTTATCCTGGCATCGTCTGTAATAGGCGCACTGACTCTAGCTAGAAGGGAGGATATAACAAATGAGCAACACAATGCTTGACTTTGTAATAGTTTCAATCGCACTTTTGGCGATTGGAATCTACGGGATGTCTGTTAAACGAAACGCAATCCGAATGCTTTTTGCAGTTGAGATGATTGTAAATGCGGCAAATCTGAACCTGGTTGCGTTTGCCAGGTTTCTGCCAAACAGCCAGGGCCAGACCTTTGCTTTGTTTTCTATTGCAATTGCAGCTGCAGAGGTAGGAGTGGGTCTTGCACTAATAATCGTGGCATATAGAATGTACAAAAATGTCGACATTGCAGAATTTAGGAGCTTGAAGGGATAATGGAGTACGCACTACTGCAGGCAGTATTCCTGCCTCTGTTACTGGCACCGGTGGCTTACATCATTGGAAGAAAGGCAGGACCAAATGCTGCGACCTGGTTTACATTTGGACTGCTCCTGTACTGTACATTTTTGATAATATCTGTGGCACTCGAGGGAAACTATGCAGAACGCTATCCGTGGACGCACCTTTTTGGCGAGTTTGGCTTTTTGCTTGATGGACTGGCAATTCCATTTGCGGTCATAATTTACGTCCTGAGCACGGTTCTGGCACTATATTCCAAGCCGTACATGATTCACAAATTCAAAGAGATGTACGAAGAGCACGTACATGGTCATGCGGCAGGCTCGCATGGCATGCAAACTGCACTTGTCGAGTCTGGGGAGATGTCACGATACGTAAACAACCAGTCCGGCGTGTATTTTGCGCTGTTTTTGGCATTTGCGATGGGGATGCTCGGGACGGTTCTTGCAACGAACCTGATCGAGTTTTATATTTTCTTTGAGATAATGCTGATCCCGGGTTTCTTTTTGGTTGCGTTCTGGGGTGACGGACCGAGAAGAAGAATCTCCCTGATGTTTCTGTTCTGGACACACGTTGGCGCAGTGATTTTGTTGCTGGGCTTTTTGACAATCGGGCTGTCTGTTGGGAGCTTTGACTTTGCGGCAATACAGGAATCCCGGATCCCACAAGACGTGGTGATGTTTGCAGCTGTTGCAATAATCATAGGACTTGCAGTAAAGATGGCCGCATTCATGTTTCATATCTGGCTTCCGTATGTGCACGGTGCGGCACCCACGCCGATAAGCGCCCTGCTGTCTCCTGCAATGATCGGAATTGGGGCATATGGAGTTTTCAGATTAATCATCGAATTTTTACCAAACGTTTATTCTGACTTTGCAATCTGGTTGCACATCTGGGGACTTTGCACGATGATTTATGGTGGCGCAATGGCGCTGATGCAGGACGACGTAAAGCGCCTCCTGGCATATTCCAGCGTAAGCCAGATGGGCTATCTTTTGTTTGGAATCGGCTCCAACTCGTTACTCGGATTTACTGGCGCCGAGTTCATGTATGTGACACACGGTCTTGGAAAAGCCCTGCTCTTCATGACTGCGGGAATTTTGATAGTGCAGTGTGGGACAAAAAGCATGGCAAAGCTTGGCGGCCTTGGGGGCAAGATGCCAATCACTGCAGTCTGTGCAGTCATTGGCGCACTTACCATTGCAGGTGTGCCCCCGACCAGCGGATTCATGGGTGAGTGGACCCTTTTTGCAGGCGCACTGGATACTGCCATCAAGGAAAACGCGGCAACCGGCTCAATTCTCAGGTACGTGACATTCGGACTGGGTCTTGTTGCCACCGTTATCACACTGTCATACATGCTGTGGATGCTAAAGCGCGTATTCTTTGGAAAACTTCCAGAACACCTCTCGCATGTAAGGGAGGCAAGCTGGTACATGACTGCACCAATGATGGTGATTGCAGGATTTACAATCGTGGTCGGAATATATCCTGATATCTTCTTTGAACAAATAATTCCATACATGAAGGGAGTGCTTGGTGCATAATGGTGGAATCTGGAGTGCTGGGCTTTACAATTGAGGCAGGCGCAATCAATGCGTGGCTTGTGTGGATTTTGCCGTTTGTTGCGGCTTTGATAGTACCTGCGGTAGGCAGGGTCTCCCATAGGGCCACCGGATGGGTGGCGGTAGGATTTGCACTGGCAAGTGCGCTTTCTGCAGCAACTATGTTTTCTGGGGCACTGGAAGCGCGTGAAATTCATGATCAGGTAAACTGGATATCTACAATAGGGATCAAGGCAGGGGTTCTTGCCGATCCGCTTGCCGTAATTATGGCAAATGTCGTGGGATGGATCTCGTTTTTGATAATGGTGTACAGTACGGGCTACATGAAAGGCGACAAGGACATTGTCAGGTTTTGGTTCTGGATGATGTTCTTTGTCGGCTCGATGCAGCTAATCGTTCTCTCCGATAACCTGCTCATGATGTTCTTTGGATGGGAGGGGGTCGGACTTGCATCTTATGCCCTTATTGGCTTCTGGTACAGGGACAAAAAGAAGGACTACGTGGGAGTCCACGGACGAACCGTCCTTGGCCTTGCCGATTATTACTCGCCTACCCATTCCGGTATGAAGGCGTTCATCATGACCAAGGTGGGGGACATCATGATGCTTGCGGGAATGTTTTTGATATTCTCGTTTGCAGGAACCTTTGGATTCCGCGAACTCCTCCACGACACTGCGTGGGCTTCGGCAATGCAGGCACAGGGACTGCTTGTTCCTGCTGCCGTTTTGCTCTTTGGAGGAGCCATAGGAAAGTCCGCCCAGTTTCCACTGAACGAATGGCTCCTTGAGGCAATGACCGGTCCGACTGCAGTGTCTGCTCTTATACACGCCGCAACCATGGTAAAAGCCGGCGTGTTCTTGGTTGCAAGACTCGGGCCGCTCTTCTTTGCACTCGGGGCTGCCGGATTCATGGTGGACCAGTTCTTTGAGGTGGTGGCCTGGGTTGGGGCAATCACCGCGCTTCTTTTGGCAACGCAGGGCATGGTTAATCCGGAAATTAAAAAGGTCCTTGCATACTCGACCGGATCTCAAATTGGTTACATGATGATGGCACTCGGTGTTGCAGGGCTGTCACACCAGTTTGTCGACGGATACACCGCTGGATTTTTCCACCTCACATCTCACGCAATGTTCAAGGCCTCGCTTTTCATGGCGGCAGGTTCCCTCCTGCATACTGTTGGTTCCAGATTTATGACCGATATGGGTGGTCTGCGAAAACACATGAAAAAGACTTATGTGTTTATGTGGATTGCGGGACTTGGATTGATGGGGGCCCCGTTTATCACAACCGGATTCTGGAGCAAGGACGCAATTTTTGCCGCCGCCTTCGAGTCAGGCAGCACCTGGGGTCTGCCACTCTTTGGCATCGCAGTCCTGACGGCAGTCATCACTACCTTCTATACAACAAGAATGATAGGGATGGTCTTCTTTGGGGACAAAAGCAAACACGTTGAGCACATGGAAAAGGAAGGCCATCACATTCATGAGGCAAGTCTTTCGATGTGGGTGCCATACGGAATCCTGGCAGTTTTGACAATTGGAATAGGCGTTATCGGCCTTGGCACAGAACAGGGAATACACGAATTGTTTACGGAATATCTGGCAAGTACGTTCCATATTGAATCCGAACACGAGGTAGTAAAAACAGATGCAGGCGAGTCTGTATTTGCACTGGAAGGCGTCAACCCGGTGGCACTGATGGCATCGCTTGCTGCGTTTGGAATAGGAATAAGCCTCGGGTATGTGTTTTATATTGGCAGGTTTGTGGATCCTGCCAGATTCGTAAACTCAAACATATTCTTTTATGCAATTCACAAGGTAATCTTGAACAGATGGTATCTCAATGCCATGGTGTACTGGTGTTTTGTTGTGGCACCGCTCTGGCTGGCGCGTGGGATATGGAGATATTTTGAGAGGACGGCAATTGACCTGGGAATGAGTACCGGCGTGGAAAAGGCTGTGGGCTGGGGGGCAAAGGTGGTGCAGGGCACCCAAACAGGTGTTGCCCAGTCGTACCTGTATGTCTTTGGAGCAGGAATACTGTTTGTGGTCCTGTTTTTGTTTATTTGAGGTGATACCATGATTGAGATTACTTCGACTCCGATAATTCTGGTGGCAATACTTGGAACCGTGGGAATGATACTTCCAATCATCGGAATTGCGAAAAAAGAGAAAGGCTCCAACTCATTTTATGCCACGATCGCGTTTGGTGCACTGATTGCCTCAATAGGGTATGTGATCTATGAGACAGTTACTGACCAGCTGCCGCCATCGGCACTTTTCTCAAAGGATGTCCTGTCAAACGACTCCTTTAGCAGTCTTTTTGCAATAGCCATGCTGATAGTATCTATAATCACGACAGCTGGCTCGTTTAATTTCATGAAAAACCACTCGCATCACGCTGTCTATTACTCGCTCATCCTGCTGTCCACAATCGGGATGGTCCTGGTTGCATATTCGACTGACCTTGTAATGCTGTTTGTGGCGTGGGAGCTGATGAGCATTCCGACGTACGTGCTTGCGGGATTTCTAAAAAAGAATCCGAGCTCAAACGAGGCGGCACTCAAGTACTTTTTGTTTGGCGCACTTTCTTCGGCAATCATAATTTACGGAATCTCGCTTGTATACGGCATAACCGGTTCTACAAACATTGGCGAGGTGATGGCGGGCCTCCAGCAGATGGATCCGTCCCTGATGCCGCTGGCACTCCTTGCGGCAGGGATGTTTATTGCGGGCTTTGGATTTAAGATGGGTCTTGTGCCGTTTCACATGTGGCTTCCTGACACCTACGAGGGTGCACCGCCAACGATCACCGCGCTTTTGGCTGCCGGAACAAAGAAGGCCGGATTTGCGGCAGCGCTCCGAGTCATAATCATGGGGACAATTGCACTAAATGTAGACTGGACCCTGGCACTTGGAGTGATTGCGGTAATGACCATGACTGTGGGAAACATAGCCGCAATCATGCAAAAAAACATCTCAAGGATGCTTGCGTATTCCAGCATAGGCCATGCTGGATATATCCTGATTGGTCTGGCAGTTGCGCCGTTTACTGTTCTTGGGATCCAGGGTTCGCTTTTCCACGTACTAAATCACGCAGTCATGAAGGGTGCAGCATTCATTGCAATTGCAGGAATTGTAGCAACACTTGGAATAACAAACATAGACAAGCTAAGGGGCCTTGGCAGAAAGATGCCCGTAATATCTATAGGACTTGTGATATCGCTTCTGGCGCTGGCAGGCGTTCCGCCAACAAGTGGATTCTGGAGCAAGCTGATATTGTTTGGGGCAGCCCTTGATTCCGGACTGCCTTCATGGGCACCGTGGCTTGCGATAGCGGGCGTTCTGAACTCGGCCCTCTCTCTGGCATACTATGGTTGGATTATTCGAAAGATGTACTTTGAGGGAGAGACCGAAAAACGCATCGCCGAGCCAAAGGCCATAATTGGGGTCATGGTATTTTCGATAATATTCCTGGTGGCAATTGGTGTGTATCCGGAGCCGATAATCGAGTTTACCAGGAACGCAGTGCCGGTCCTTGGTTTTATAGCTTCAAAGTAGTCAGTCTTTGCAGATATTCCAGGTGCGATTTTGCATCATTGTCCGGGAGAATCCTCAGACTTGACGTGGCCTTTGCCGCGTAGCTTTTTAGCAATTCCTCCACGTGATTAAAAACATCACGGGGATCCAGGCTTCGCTTTACGAGCAAGTTGAAGAGTTTGTCCTCGTTTTTCCAGTCGATTAGGTCATCGCGAATCTGGTAGGCAATTCCAATGTTTCTGCCATATTCAGATAATGCAATTATCTGGTCTTCTGTTC
>SBBK01000058.1 GCA_005240025.1 archaeon | reverse complement strand
TGATTGCACCGGTATACTGTATGGTAGTAATCCGGCATCCCCGTCAGGCTTTGACTTTCTTTGGTTGAATATTCTGTCCATGATAGCCTGTGTGTGATCAAACTTGATTAGGTGTAACTGGTCGTCTGATCCGTCATCATTCGATATTGTTAGATCTTCATGGAGGTCAATTTTGATCACGTAACCAATTATCGGTTGTTTGACTGCATTCTGTGGATCATGACCAGGCTGTGAATCTTGTTCATCGATTTGTACAGTGTATTCTTTTGTTACTGTAGCACCAGATGGTTTCTCGAGAAAAGTTGTGATAATTATTTCTGATTTGTGATCTTGTAATGGTATTGCGCTGTATGATGAATCAAATGACGAAATTATCAGAACAAGGATTAACGCCAGTGTTGTAGTTTTTACCGTCACCACAGACACATCACTCCACCATCTGCAGTTGGAGACGTAATTGTGTCCAGGGCTTATTGCGACCAAATGAGCCTGATCTACAGCATACTCTCACACTCAATTCTTCCCTCTGCCAGATTCACACATATTGACATTATTCTGCATAAAATAAACTTCAGGGAACCATGTTAGAGAGACCAGTGCCAATATGGCACGCACAATCAACTTGCTTACCGTTGTGGCTAATACTTTTTACCGAATCTGGCAATGTGATGTAATAGGATCGTAATACTATAATTTTGCTAAACGATTTGTTTTCCTCGTTTCCTATCAAAACCAGTTTGCACATTGTGAAATAATGGTAGAGTTTGATTAGAATGCACACAAAATAAAATCTCGGTTATTGTTAGTCCGTTACCTATAATTCGATTGGAATTACAAGTTTTCGCAAACCGATCTTTTGCAAATTTTTTTGAAAAACAGCAGCATTGCCGGTGGAAAAGACATCTAACCTGTTTCGTCTGGTCGGTACAAATGATTTGTGTGTTATAATTTTTACAGCAACATCATCAGCTGGATCCAGAAAAATAATGTCTGGGAACAATTTTTTCAATATTGGTAACAAAAATGGCAAATGGGTACTTGATAATGTTACAACGTCAACATTATTACCTGTAAGTTTATTCCGCAATACTCGATTTATTTTAGCAATACAAAATTTTTCACTATGGAGGAATTTTCCTGATTCAACCAAGTCAACTAATTCACTCGAATCTATCTTAATTGTTTTTATTTTTTTTGCGATCGAATTTTTGTTTATAAAATAATCGAATGACCTGCTGTTGGCCACCACATGTGTAACAAGAAGTGCGACAGAGTTTGTTTTCGTAATTGCATATGCACGACCTAGTGGCGGGTATACCCCTATCAACCCCTTCCCATTTTTAATCAGATCTTCAAGCAGTATCGATGGTGTGTTTGAGCCGACTACTATCAAGTCTGGGTCAAATCTCTTTTGCAATGAAATGATTGTAGTTTGTATGATTTTTTCAAGTTCCTTTTTGGTTTTTTCCCCATATGGAAAGTTTTTCTGATCTGCGACGTATACGATGTGTGCCTTGGTTTGTTTTTGAATTGCCCTGATTATTGACAGCGAACCAAACCCTGAATCAAAGACCACGATTTTGCCCATGCTAATCTGCCCAGTGATTGCAATTTTATTCTTGTCAGCTAAATTTACTCAACAGTTGATTATAATCAACTACATCAATTAAGAATTAAATTCAAAACAGTTGCGCATGACCAGCTTCGATAAGAATTGGGCGCGTCAAGACACCGCAAGTTTTACAGACAAAATCAAAGACTCTGTCAAACCACAGGGTGCATTGAAACCAAGAATCCAGACAGCAGTAAACAAGCTGCAGTTGCAAATTTCAAAAATGGATTCAATGCTTTCCAAGTTGCACGAACGTGACGCTCAACTTTTTAAACGAATCGTAGCTGCGATGCAACAACACGATACAAGCGCAAGTCGCGTCCTGTCAAACGAGCTTGCTGAAATTCGCAAGGTATCAAAAATGCTTGGCAATGCAAGAATGGCATTAGAGCAGGTACAGCTACGTTTGACTACAATCCACGACTTGGGCGATGCAATGGTTGCTATCGGTCCAGCAATGTCAACCATGAAAGGTTTGAAATCATCGCTTGGACGATTTATGCCAGAAGCTGATGCAGAACTAAATGCAATGACTCAGACACTCGGCGGTCTCATGATGGACTCGTTGGCAGGAGATGCATTTAGCATCGACTCTGAGACCTCAAATGAGGAAACCGACAAGATCTTGCAAGAGGCATCGGCTGTTGCAGAACAGCAAATTGGTGAACGATTCCCATCGGTTCCCTCTCCCTCAGGACTTTCGTCCCAGTCAAGCTCATCGACATACGAATAGGTCGCTTGATGACGTAAAGTTCTTTTTGTTTTTTTAATTCTATGTTTGCCAGATTCATCCTTTAATTACAGCTAATCCAATAACGAATCAATGATCAGGGTAACAAAAAGGCACAGATCATTAAAATCAAATCTTACCTACAAGTGGATTGTCAGATTAATGAAGGGGCACCCGGTTATCTGTACTACCATTACTGCAAACAATGCATGCGAATTTGTCAATATGACAGCGGCAGCAACAAAATTAGGTACAGATATGGCTGAACTTCGAATTGATTATCTAAAAAATCATGATCTTCAAGATATTAAAAAAATCATTTCAGAGTCACGCCTTCCACTCATAGCTACCCTCAGAAGTAAAGACGAAGGCGGTATGTTCCCAGGTAATGAAAAAAAACGCATCTCGTTGCTATATGAGATCATGGAATACAAGCCTGCATTTATCGACATTGAGCTGAGCATTAATGAAAAACAACGGACTGAGCTCATTGCTATTGCACATGATAAGGGGGTTGGAGTCATCTGCTCATATCACGATTTCAAAAACACCCCGTCATCCAGAGAGATAGTCAACATTTTCAAAAAAGTTTCTAGGACAGGTGCGGATGTAGTAAAGCTGGTATTTACTCCCCATACCACAAAGGATGTAAGCAACATACTTGACTCTGTAAGACTAGCAAGATCTGCTGATATTCCATCAGCAATATTTGGAATGGGAAAGGCAGGACAGCCCACAAGAATCCTTTCCCCTATTTTGGGATCATGTCTTACTTATTGTGCAGTAAAGGTCAGTTCTGCAAGCAATTTGGCACAGATTTCAGTAAAAGATACCAGATCAATATTTGACATGCTTTTATTAAAGAAAAAAAGCTGGGCTGCAATTCGGAGAGAACCGGAATCTCTCACATCAGACATTTCCAGATTTATGAGCAAGTTGTATGATTAACAAGATTCTTGTTGCGGTATTGGTTGTTGCGGTTGCCGCATTTGTTGCATATTACATGACATTGACTGTCAAAGATAGCGTCCTTACCCATGAAGATGAAGCAGCCAGAAAAGAACTGCCAGTAGAAGGTGCACTTTTTAAAATACTTGTAAAGCAGGGAGATGTCCGAGTTGATGCTGAAGCAAAAACCATTACGTATAGTGGTGCAGAGTTTGAGTTAAAACCAGAACTGATGCTCACGTATTACAAAATCGGCCTATTGAACCAGTCACAAAACAGCGTAGTGGTATATCCTGGTTTTACAGAGGCCGCCTACAGTGAAAATGGATTTTATGATTATTACAAGAACGAGTGCGGCACTTCGTGCCTTACCGTAAAGATTCCTGACGAGTTTAGCGGTGAGTATTCTGCCAGCAGAGCCGCATTCAATTCACTGCGTCTGCTTGGATATCAGTACGTCACTGATGCAGACATTGACAGAAACCCAGAAATTTTAAAAAAATACGATAAAGTAATTTTATTGCACAATGAATATGTCACAAAAAAAGAGTTTGACGCGATAACGGATCACCCAAAGGTCATCTACCTGTATCCAAATGCGTTGTTTGCAGAAATTAATGTGGATTATTTGAACAACTCCATCACGCTGGTGCGTGGCCACGGTTATCCCGATCTTCAGATACGAAATGGTTTTGAGTGGAAATTTGACAATACAGATTTCGAATATGACAACGAATGTAAAAATTGGAAATTTTATGAAATTGATAATGGTGTAATGCTAAATTGCTATCCCGAGTACATTATCTTCAAGGATCAAAGATTACTGGAATCGATAAAAAATTACTAGCCCGATATGGTTCTGGCACGCTGAAATATTTTGTTCCAATCATCCCAGTTCAGTCTGCCTGTCTGTGTATTCTGCCTGCTCGGATGGTAACTGACCAAGATCACCTTGTTGTTATGTGGAAAACAGTTTCCGTGGAAAAACCTCCCGCCTTTGATCCCAAGCAGCTGCCTTAGAGTATCGAACGCAATTTTCCCAAGACACACAATTACTTTGACATTATTTAATATCATCAGTTCCTGCATTAAAAATTCAGAACATGTATTGATTTCTTGTCTTGTAGGTTTGTTGTCTGGTGGTGCGCACCTGACTGCTGCTGTGATGTATGCATTGATGAGGCTGAATCCATCGTCGATTTTCTGGCTTGTTGGCTTTGTTGCAAAACCATTATCAAAGAGTACCTTAGCCAACCAGTCCCCTGAGCTGTCCCCAGTAAACATTCTGCCCGTTCTGTTTCCCCCATGAGCTGCGGGTGCAAGCCCGATGATTAGTAGCCTGGCACTGGGATCGCCAAAACCGCTCAGGGGCATTGCCCAGTATTTTTCCTGTCTGTATCGCCTTACCTTCTTGGCTGCCACATTTCTGATGTATTTTGCCAGTCGGGGGCATTTTTTGCATCGTATGATTTTGTGATTTAGTATTGAGATTTGGCTTTGCTTCATGACTGGCTGAAAATTCTGTTTTTCATTCTCAAGATTATCACCGATATTATTGAAAAAACCAGCAAAAGCATCGGCACTCCAAACTCTGGCAGAGATTTGTCTGGGGAGTACATCTCACCCCACTTGTCTGGACTTGAGACAAAGTTTTCAGAATCTAGATTTTGTGGATAGGTATAGGTTTTTTTTGTGCCATCATCATAGACCAGAAAATAAAATCCATAAACACTTTGCCTTCCAATCAGGTCTGTTGGAATTCTAAACTCGTAGCTTGGGTGTGGCACAGATGTATACCTGTCATTGGTATCTGAAATGGCGCCTTTGGCAACAAATCCTTTGGGATTTGATTTTTTGACAAAAAAGTTTGTCTCGTCCGAATCACTCCCCCCCTGATAGGTAAATGCATCATTTCCTTCAAGGTATGTAACAAAGCAATAATCGCCCAAGTCCGCCCTGTCAGATTTGTTGTTGCTTGTATCAAAGCAGACAATTGCGTGATCAAGCTTGTCTAGTGTGTTGTCATATATGGGATCCAAAAAAATATAGACAAAGTTATCCTGGTGTGCACTGCGCAAAATTATCTGAGTATCGTTATAGAAATACGTGTTGAGGCTTGATGCCTTCCATTCTGTTTGATGCGTCCATCTGCCGTCGAAGATTATTTTGTCCATTGCGTTTGATATGGTTATTGGAATGGGCTCAAAGGCGTATGCGCTTGCAACTCCGAAAAGGAGCCCGAGTATGCATGCTGCCTGAAATTTCAACACTTTGGTTACGAATCAGGTGTATTTTTGGTTAAAGCCCTGACATACTCCCAACCCTAGGGTGTGGGCTTTCTCGCCCGTTTTGTCTGCAAAACACCTTCTTGTAATTGGTGCCATTTTGGCACGATTTTATCCGACAAAATTCCATAATTTCTATATAGGCGGCGGGGATCCATACCTTAATGAAAGCAAATACGACCACATTAGTCCTAGGGGTTTCCCTAGCAGTCGTGGCAGGCTTGTTTAGCGCTACTATTTTTGGTGTAGGACCAATCAAGAACACCATTCAAGCTGCTCCAGGAGCCGCAGGATTATTCATGGGACACGTAACTTTGACGGTTACGGATACCGATGGTAACATCAAAGCATACAGACAGACGGACAACCTGGTTGTCAATCAAGGAGAAAACTGTGCACTCAAACTCTTGTTCCAAGAGGTACCCGGTGCAGCAGTCAGCGGTACAGATCCAGATTGCGCCGGCGCAAATACCAAAGGCTACAAAATTATTGCCATTGGAAATGCAACAAACGCAGTAGCAAGTGACCACGCAAAACTTGGTAGCATTTATCCGGTAACTACAAACTCGACTCACATCACAGGCCTTGTGCCAAAACAAACAACAACTACCACATGGACAAACTCGACAGGTTCCGGTGCTGGAACAACAGCAAGTGTAGTTCAATCTGCTACATTCACAAATACTTCTGGTAACGCTCAGACTGTAACCGAGTCAGGCCTCTTCAACAGTACTGATGAGAGTACCAACTCAATGTTTGCAAGACAGACCTTCACTTCAGTCAGCCTGAACGCAAACGATGCGCTGACAGTACAGTGGACAGTCACGCTCGGTGGAACCGCAAGCGCGTTAACACCATAATCCCAAAACTTTTTTCTTTTTATTTTGTAGGATCTAGAGTATTTTTTGCCTTTCTATAGCCGTGGCTAAATGTCTTATCGTACAGCTTGGAATACTCGTATGATTTTGGTTGTATGACATCGCCAATTATTACAATTGCAGTTCTTGTGATTTTTTGCGCCCAGACCTTTTTTACTATGTCCTGCAAGGTTCCTGTGATTATTTTTTGGTCAGGCCAGCTTGCTCTGTATACTACGGCTGCAGGCGTGGTTGGGAGATAACCGCCCCTTAGTGCCTCTTTTACAATGTCTGATAGGAGTTGTACGCTCAGATAGAAAACCATGGTGGACTTGTGGCGCGCAAGCTCGGAGATTTTCTCCCCGGAGGGGACCTTGGTACGTTTTTCCGCCCTAGTAACAATAATGGTCTGTGTCACTCCAGCCAAGGTAAGCTGGAGTCCGAGTGCGGCAGAGGCGGCCAAAAACGACGTCACGCCGGGTATTATTTGGAAATCAATTCCTTCCTTTTGCAAATTGTCTGTCTGCTCGCGCACTGTTCCAAAAACGGCCGGATCGCCATCGTGTAATCTTACTACAAGTTTTCCGCTTTGCGCGTTTTTTTTGAGAATCTCAAATATTTCCTCCCGCACAAGGCCGGATGCGTCATGGAGCTCGGCTTTTTTGCAGATTTTGAGGATTTGGGGCGGAATCAGTGAGCCAGAATACACCACCACGTCTGCCTTTTGCAACAATTTTTTTGCCTTGACTGTTATTAGGTCTGGGTCTCCCGGCCCACACCCTACAAAATATACCTTAGACACGCTTTACCACCATGATCGAGAAATATTTCGTAGTCATTGTGTTTTCGCTTACATCACCAAGCCTCATTTTCCGCACAATTTCATTTGGGGTACCAAGGTCCTGTCCTATTGCAAATATAGAATCGTCTGAAAATCCAGCTTCCTTTAGTAGTTTGATCACCTGATCAAAGTATCTGCCATCTTTGAGAAAGATCATTGTGTCGCAGTTTTTTGCAGTTTCCTTTACCCTTGAGAGGTCATAACATGATGGTATGACTGCCATTGTCTCTGCCCCTTCTGCCAAACTAATTCCGACTTTGGATGCAAATGTAAACATCGAGACAATTCCAGGTATGACGGAGATTTTTATCTGTGGATATTTGCCCTGCAATTCCTTGTGCAGGTAGATCCACGTACTGTACAGGTATGGGTCGCCAACAGTTAGATACACCACCTTTTTTCCGTCCAGTACCTTTTTGGCCAGAATCTCGGTGTTTTTCTGCCATGTGAATTCCAGTGTTTCCTTGTCTTTTACCATCGGAAAGACCAGATTTACTATTTCCGGGTTTTTTGACTTGTCAATTATTGATTCCACTACAGAAAGTGCGATGCTTGGCTTGCCTTCCTTTGCTGTAGGGCATGCTATTACCTGAGCATCTTGGATTGCCTTTACTGCTTTGACTGTGAGTAATTCCGGATCACCTGGACCGCAACCAACGCAGACAAGTTCGTGCATGTTTTGAAAACAGAATCTCCTAGATAAAAGCGAACTGTCACTTTTTTGTTGCCGAGACTACTGTTACGGGATTTCGAGCAAGCATCATTGTTCCAGTCGAGGTTTTTTTGCTTTTTGATATTGTTATTTGCGTAATGTCGATGTCGGCAAAATCGAGCTCATTTATTATTTCCAATACGGAATAAAGCGTTTCAATCAAAATTGTTCCAATTACTATTCTTGCACCTGGATTTAGTTTTTCGTAGCAGAGTTTGACTATTTCTTTTGTGTCGCCACCAGTTCCTCCGATAAATATGGCGTCAGCAGAAGGAAGACCAGATATGTTTTGTTTTGCGTCTCCAAGTATGAGAACAGTATTTGAGATTTGGAATTTTGCGAGGTTTTTCTTGGTAAGCTCAATTGCCCGTGGATCAATGTCAGCTGCATAAACTTTGCCGTTGTTTCCAACCTGAAGTGCTATCTCTACAGTAATGGAGCCGCTCCCGCACCCGATGTCATATACCGTATTACCAGCTGCAAGTCTTGCCTTGCCTATCTGGACTGCACGGACTTCTTCTTTTGTTATTGGTACCTCATCTGTCCTCTCAAAATATTCATCAGGTATGCCGGGCGTTTTGAATTTCCACATAGTTAGATTGGCTTTAGTGGGATCAGGCCTGTGTCTGGATGGTGTATCAGAGTATACGAAAGAATCCACATGAACAGATAAATGAAGACGTAGCTCCCAATGCCTGTCGTGATCAGTTTTTTTCTGTCCGATGGCGGCAGGCCAATCTTTAGTCCTTTACCAATTACTGCAGTAATAATGAAGATCATTATCATAAAACCAATCGATGCCCACCTCCTTTCCTCGCCCCCGATTGACTCAAAGAGAAATGTAGCAACAAAGCCGCCTATTGCAGCAAAGCCCACTCGAATCCAGAATAATCTGTCAAGAAGCCTTTTGCGCCTTACTAGTTCGTCTTGGCTCTCAGATTCGATATTTGGTTTGTCCTCGTCTTTTGTGGGCTCGTCTTTGTGTGGCGGCTTTTTCTTTGGATGCTTCAATAAATTTCTAGATTGACTCAATGGTATCTGGTTTAAAATGTTTGGTCATGTGTGTATCACTAGAAGTATATTCTAGATTTTTCATGTGTGGTTATGGCACTAGCAGGAATTGAGCTGGCATTTCTTGTAGGCGAAATCTCAAGAAAAACTGAGGAATGCTATGTAAACAATATTTACTCGATAAACCAAGACAGCATACTTTTCAAGCTTCATCACCCGCAAAAGGCCGATTTGTTTCTGGTGGTTTCCTCAGTAGGGATGTGGTTAAGCGATATCAAAATAGACCAGATTGAGGAAAACAAGCTGATAAGGCGATTACGGAGTGATCTCCTACGATTAAAGATTACAAAAATAGAACAGATCGGTGTTGAGCGAATCGCATACCTGACATTTTCGGGATTTGACAAGGAGTTTGTTCTGATTTGCGAGTTTTTTAGCGACGGGAACATCATACTTTGCAACAAGGATCTCAAGATACTGGCCCTCCTGCACTCAGTTGAAGTGAGACATAGAGAGTTGCGTGTTGGCACAACCTACATGCAACCGCCCCAGAAAGGGTTGAACATTTTTCATATCAGCGAAAGAGATTTTGACGAGCTGAAATCCATTTCAACTCCCATAGTTCGGTGGCTTGGAAGAACCTTTGGTCTACCTGCGAGATATGCTGAAGAAATTCTAAGATCAGCCAAGATTAATTTTGATACTCCTGCAAACACTATTACGCCAGACAACATCAAAAGTATTATTTCTGCTGCAAAAACCATAACGCAAAAAATAACAGTAGGGCCTCACGAACCAGTCATAATCAAAACACAAGACGGCTTTGAGGTCTTCCCAATTATGATAGACGCAGGCGTCGACTATGAAAAGATTCCAAGCTTTATGGAGGGTCTGGACAGGATGTTTTCCAAGATATTGCTAGAAAAGGGCAAGGTCACCCAGTCGAGCTCATTTGATAAAAAGATGGCCGATCTGCAGAGCAGAATCGACGAACAAAACAAGGCTATTTTGCAGGTCAGGGAGAGATCAGAGCGTATTTCAAACATAGCCAGGGTACTTTTTGCGCTGGGCACATCTAGCACAGTTACGGATCCTGTGATAGTTGAAAAACTCAGATCACACAATGCCGAAATTGTGAAGGAAAGAGGGCTCATTTTTATCAAGATTGGAAACGAAAAGATTCAAGTCAGCCAAGACTCTTCAATTCCCGCAATTGCGTCTATTTTGTT